>DBTJ01000183.1:8547-12342 GCA_002306985.1 Verrucomicrobia bacterium UBA1319 | reverse complement strand
AACATCATGTGCTCGAAGAAATGGGCGAACCCGGTGACCCCTGGCTCGATTTCATCGCGGCTGCCGGTGCGGATAATTGACCAGTAGGTCACTAAACCGTCAGACGGCATAGGAATGAGCACCACTTTCAACCCATTCGTTAAGGTCGCGCGCTGGATCGGATACGGGAGAATCTCAGCCAGCGCCGAGTAAGCCAACAGCCAGCCAACGACCAACCCGATGAAACCTCGCCAGACCGAGGAGCGATTCATAATAAACATGACTTAACCTTATCATTATCGCGAATCGCAAACAATATTAAAGACTGGCTGCGTCCAAACGAACCGCAGGCAAAAACCGTCGAACCGATACTTCACGGGGAAGGAATTAACGGCCGGCTAGCGAAGGAAATGAGCTCAAGGAAAACCCTGGTTTCGTCTCAGATTCAGGTGTCCATTTTCGATACTTTTCACATTTCATTAATCGACAATATGTTAAATAAAAAATTGCCGTGATGCTGTCCCGTTTTAGGAATCCCAACGCAAAGAACGGCTGGGTTTAGATCAAAAAAAAGCCACGCTTACGCGTGGCTGTTTTTTTCAGGGTTATTAGCTATTTCTCAGATCCCCATTCGCCGGCGCGCATGAATTCCTTGATCTTGCGTCTCTCATAGCGGTTTTTTTGGGGTTTATCCGGCCGGTCGGCAACCTGACGGAAGGGATGTTTGGAGTTACGGATGACATCGTCGATTTGATCGAGAGGTTTTGTCATAGCTTGCTATCCTTTCAGAACGCTTGTCAGCTTAACTTGTGCCAGCAACCCCATTGCGAACTTTTTCAACCTTTTGCCGGCGGCTTTGCCATCTATGGCGCGTTCTTTTCTGTAGTATAAGATTACATTCACTTTACAAATGTTCAACTTTTGCGCGCACTTTTTTACACCGGTTAAAATTCGCGGCCCTAAGGGCGTCGTTGGCCGTAGGCGGGACGACTCCGAAACCAGCCCGGATACCCGCCTTCATGATCGAAGCGGGGCGGCGCGCAAACTGGGGCGGAAAGGCGCACCCCGTCGCCCACCCCGGCGATTCCAATGGATCGGTTATCCCCGCACCGGGAAACCGGATCGCAATTGAACTTGTCAGGGGTTCCGGTTGTGTCATCGTTTTGGCTGTTACTGGTTTTCAATCACAAATGCCAAAACCATCCCACACCACTGCCGCAGGCCAGCCGCTGCTGGATTCACTGGCGAAGGTATATCCTGACGCCCACTGCGAGTTATTGTTTTCCAATCCTTTGGAACTGCTCGTTGCCACCATTCTTTCGGCGCGTTGCACGGATAAGCAGGTCAACACCGTCACCCCCAAGTTGTTTGCCCAATACCCCAGCGCGGCCCACCTGGCTTCGGCGAACCTCACGGAATTGGAAACCGTTTTAAAATCCATCGGCCTCTTTCGCAACAAGGCAAAAAACATCCAAGCCTGCTGTCAAGCTTTGGTCGAACGCCACCATGGCCAAGTCCCGCAAACGATGGCGGCGCTAACGGCCTTGGATGGCGTGGGCCGCAAGACGGCCAACGTGGTGCTCGGCAACGCTTTCGGCATCAACGAAGGGGTGGTCGTCGACACGCATGTGGCCCGCCTATCGGCGCGCCTGGGCTTAAGCCGGGAAACCCATCCCGAAAAAATCGAGCTGGATCTCCAACCGCTTTTCCCCCGCGCGCAATGGACGCTCCTCAGCCATTTATTAATTTGGCATGGTCGGCGGCGCTGTTTCGCGCGCAACCCGGATTGCGCGCATTGCGAAATCCAATCCTTATGTCCCACCGCTAAAGCCGCGGGAAAGGCGGGTCGGAGCCTATGAGCCAACCTTGGTTTCTGCTCGAGGCGGGAGGGTGCGATCCCGCGATAAACATGGCCGCCGATGAGGCTTTATTGTTGGCTGTGGCCCGTCTCGCGCGCCCAATTCTGCGTTTCTACGGCTGGACGGAACCCGCCGCCACCTTCGGCTATTTTCAAAAACACGCCGAGATCGCCCGGTGGACGCAATTGCGCCCGTTGATCCGCCGCCCCACCGGCGGCGGGTTGGTGCCCCATCTGTCCGATTGGACCTATTGCATCGCCGTCCCGCCCGGGAATTCCTGGTACGAACTGTCGGCGGAAGAAAGCTATCGCACAGTGCATGAATGGATACGGTTGGCTTTCGCGCGGTTGAACCTCGAAACCTCGCTCGCCCCCGAGGCCCACCACGATGTCCTCGGCCAATGTTTCATTGGCGCGGAAAAGCACGATTTGCTCTGGCATGGACGAAAGATTGCCGGGGCCGCCCAGCGGCGCAACCGGCACGGCTTGCTCATTCAAGGCTCCGTGCAGCAACAACCGCCCGGAGCGGAGCGGAAAGCCTGGGAAACTGCCATGCGCGAGGTAGGGACTACCTTCTTAGACGCCACCTGGGAAACTTGGAAGCCTACCCCATCATGGCTTGCGGAAGTGGAATCACTCGCCGCTCAAAAATACCGACAGGCTAGTTTTAACGAAAAACGCTAGTTTAAGATTAAACGCATCCAAATAAAGCATAACAGGTTGCGAATTATAACACCAATTGTTGACATATCAACAATCTAGCTATAGATTGTTCTCATGAACAACATTTCACCCGGCCCTCGTTACGCCGCCACGCTCCAATTGCTCCGTACCGCCGATGCCCTGTGGAATGCCAGCCGGATTTATTTCCAGACCTGGGATCTGAGCCCCAGCCAATTCAACATTCTGAATTTACTGCGCGATACTCCGGAGGGGATCACCCAAGTGGCTTTGAGCCGCGAATTGATCATGCATCGATCCAATGTCACCGGGCTGGTGGACCGGTTGGAGAAGCGCGGGCTGCTTGCGCGGCGTGAAACCCCGGGTGATCGCCGGGCCTATCGGGTCGCCCTAACCGAAGCAGGCCGGCAACTGCTCGCGGAAATCCTGCCCGGCTATTACCGGGGCGCGGAGGAAGTTTGGGGCGCGATTTCCCCCGCCGAGGCCACCCAAGTGGCGGCCTGGCTCGAACAAGTCAGCGACCACGCCCAAGAAGTACCAGAGAAACTGCATCCATGATTCGTCCTACCCTTAACCAAAACTCATCAACTCAAGGAGGAACGTATGACCGCGCTCCCGATGAATTCGCGCACCCATTGCCCGGCCTGGTTATTGATGATCGAAGGCTTGGTGGCGGTGGCGGCATTTCACGCCGCTTATGGGTGGGCCTCGGCTCGCCCGCTGATCGGCGTATTCGTGTTTATGCTCATCCTGATGGCCAAGGCACAGACCGCGCGTCTGGCGTTTTATTCGGGCATCGCGGTCGGCCTGGCGATTTACGGGCCGCAATTGGGTTTCTTTTACGGCATATTCGGCGCGGCGGCCCTCCCGCTATGGCTGGTGCTCGCGTTTTGGATCGGTCTGTTTTTGCTATTAGCCCACCGGTGTCGTGAGCTCTACGGCGACCTCACCCTCGCTTGTCTGGCGCCGTTTTTGTGGACCGGTTTGGAGTATTTCCGCGGCGAACTCTATGTTCTAAAATTTTCGTGGCTTAACTTAGGGTACGCGTTTTCCGATCCGGATAGTGGCACCGCGATGCTTTACTGGGGGGTCTATGGCGCGGGTTTTTTGCTGGCGGCCTTGGCGGGTCTACTGCCGCTGTTGGCCCGTCGGCAAGCCTGGGCGGCCGGGTTGGTAAGCTTGGCCACGGTGGCTGCGGTCAGTTACCTGCCCGAATCCATTCCGAGTCTGGCCAAGAACAACTTCCACCCACTGCGAGTGGCGGGTATGCAGGCCGA
>DBTJ01000183.1:7498-8298 GCA_002306985.1 Verrucomicrobia bacterium UBA1319 | reverse complement strand
TATGCAGGCCGAATTTCCCGCGGAAATGGAAGTCCCCCAAATGCTCGATCAATTGGATAAAAAATATCCGCACGCCGACTTGCTGGTGCTGAGCGAGTACACCTTCGACGGCCCGGTCACCCGGCCGGTCAAAGCGTGGTGCCGCAAGCATCGAAAACATCTCCTCGTAGGGGGCAAGGAACCCGCCGCCAACGGCCAATACTATAACACCGCCTACGTGATCGGACCGGAAGGTAAAGTGGTGTTTCAACAGGCCAAATCGATGCCCATTCAATTCTTCAACGATGGCCTGCCCGCCGCGAGCCAGGCGCTTTGGGCTTCGCCTTGGGGCAAGCTGGGCATCTGCATCTGTTACGACCTGAGTTATCGCCGCGTGGTCGAACGCCTGGCGCGCCTGGGGGCGCAAGCGATCCTCGCGCCCACGATGGATGTTGAGGATTGGGGCGCCCACGAACACAACCTGCACGCGCGCATCGGCCCGGCCAGGGCCAAGGAGTTCGGCGTTCCCGTGATCCGCCTGGCCAGCTCCGGCGTTTCTCAATGGATTGCCCAAACCGGGGAAACCCGGGCAACCGCGCCTTTCCCGGGTCCGCGCGCCACGCTTTACGGGGTATTCGAGCTGCGTTCGCCAGCTCGACTGCCGCTGGATGGCTGGCTGATTCGCCTTTCGGTGCTGGCCACCATCGTCTTCGCGGCGAGGCTATGCCGGCCCGTCGACACGGCGCTAATGAACCGGTTGATCCCACTCCGATTCAGACATTAAGAAATAATATTTATTAATAAATTATTTAGCGTCATCA
>DBTJ01000183.1:6268-7241 GCA_002306985.1 Verrucomicrobia bacterium UBA1319 | reverse complement strand
CCCGACGATGATACGAGCGCCACCGTAATTTTACTAAAGTTTTCCACCTTTCGTGCCGATACAATACGACGGCATGAAGTTGAATCATTCTAGCTCAATAACCGATCAGTACCCGCCCGCATTTAATTCGCGCGCTTAATTACGCATATGATAAACCTGGAAAACGTTAGCATTAAAAAGAAGCTGCTTTGCCTCCCCGTGCTGTTTTTTATTGGTCTATTGACGCTTCAAGCGGTGAACTTGTGGCTGGAAAGCGTCGTCCGCAAAAAAGTGGTGTTTCCCAACTTTGAAAACCAAATTTTGGAAGGGCATAAAAGCGCCTTAAAATCAGCGGTGGATGTGGAGGCCGCCACCTTGAGCGTCCGCTTGAAAGGGCTTAAAACCCGCGAAGAGCAAATCGCCGCCATCATCGCCGAAACCGATCCCATCCGCTTTTTCAACGACCGCTCGGGCTATTTCTTCACTTACGATCTGACCGGGGTGCGCATCAATGTGCCGATCAACAAAAGCCAGAACAATCAAAACCTGATCGGCCTCACGGATAAAAAGGGTTATCCCTTCGTCGAAGCCTTTGTCAAAACCGCCAAGGCGGGCGGCGGGTTCGTGGAGTATTTGTTTGAAAAAGAAGGCAAAGGCGTGCAGCCGAAACTGAGTTACACCGTCTTGATTCCCGGAACCGAAATCTTGATCGGCACCGGGGTATACATCGATAACGTCGCCGAGGAAACCGCGAAACTTTCCGATACGGTGAACAGCAAAACCCGTGAATTCATGGGCTACACTATACTGCTTTTCGTCGTAATCCTGGCGTTCGCCCTGGCGACGGCCAGCTTTCTGGCGCGCTCCATCCGCCTAGGCATTGAAAAAGTCATCGAAACCATGGCCGCCAGTTCGGATCAAGTGACGGGGGCTTCGGCGCAAGTGGCCGCCACCAGCCAATCGCTCGCGGAAGGCGCCAGCGAACAAGCCGCCT
>DBTJ01000183.1:5779-6019 GCA_002306985.1 Verrucomicrobia bacterium UBA1319 | reverse complement strand
AGGCGCCAGCGAACAAGCCGCCTCGCTGGAGGAGACCAGCTCCTCGCTGGAGGAAATGTCCAGTTTGACCAAGCAAAACGCCGATAGCGCCGAAAAAGTCAACGCCCTGGGCAAGCAAGCCCGATCCGCGGCGGAAAAAGGCGCCACGGACATGCAAGCCATGAGCAGAGCCATGGATGAAATTAAATCGTCCAGCGATGAGATCGCCAAAATCATCAAAACGATCGATGAAATCGCTTT
>DBTJ01000183.1:0-5488 GCA_002306985.1 Verrucomicrobia bacterium UBA1319 | reverse complement strand
GCGGTGGAAGCCGCGCGCGCCGGGGAGGCCGGCATGGGGTTCGCGGTGGTGGCCGATGAAGTCCGCAATCTCGCCCAACGCAGCGCCCAAGCGGCGCGCGATACCGCCGATAAAATTGAAGGCGCCATCACCAAAACGGCCCAAGGGGTCCATATCAGCGCCACCGTGGCGACCGGCTTGCAGGAGATTGTCACCAAAGCCCGTCAAGTGGATGAGTTGGCCGCGGAATTGGCGTCCGCCTCCAAGGAACAAAGCCAAGGCATCGAGCAAGTGAATAACGCGGTAAGCCAGATGGATAAATTGACCCAGAGCAACGCCGCCAGCGCCGAGGAAAGCGCCAGCGCCGCCGAGGAACTCAGCGCCCAAGCGCTAGCTTTGCGCGAGGAACTCGACATCCTGGCGAGACTCGCCGGCGCCAGCCAGAGGCTTTCCAGCCCAAGACCGGTCAGCCCCGCCGAATCCAGCGCCAAATCAGCCGCCAAATTCACGCGCTCGCCCCGGCGATCAAACGCGCCAGCCAAACCGGCGAAATTCGAGGAATTACCTAGATAACCCCTCAAAAATCGGCCGAACCATCCCGACTTAGCCGCTAAGCGCCCCCCATGCGGGGGTCGCTAAAGCTTGCCTTGCCGGTCTCAAGGTGACCGGCCAAATGCTGGTGAAATACCGGCAGACCTTCAACCAAGACGAGCAGATCGTACCAGCCAAAGCTCGGCGCCAAATCCAGCTCGACCCGCGCTTGGGCGTGTTCGCTCCCGGCCGGCCCCAACGCCACTTTTCGCTGGCTGGCCCCGTAGGCAAGATCCTTCACCACCACGGAGTAAGCGTCCCTCGGCGCGCGGTTCTCGAACTCCAGCCAAGCCTCCGGACCGTCCGTCTGGCCGACGGGGCGTTGCCGCAAAGCGATGGTAATGGCGGGATCGGAGGACAGGCCTTTGAATTCCCGGTAAAACCCGTTGGGCCCGTGCGCGCGCAACTGGTAATGCCCCGGCGCGAAATCTTCCAGATTCCACTGATCGGAGAGTTTCCCGCCGGCGGCCACCGCATAATCCCAAGTCCGGCCCGCCTCGAATTGTTGCGCATCCCCGGCGGAGCGCACTTTCACCGGAGAATAGACATGAAACGGCGCGCCGGCCGCGCGCTCGCCAAACCGTTCGTTGCCCGCCGAGAATTCGATGACGAAGGATTTCCGATCGGCGCTCAGCGCGCCCCGCACCGACAATTCATAGGGCAACGCGCACGCGGGGCGCACCCCCGCTTCCTGACGCGGCAGAAAATCCAGCTTAACCATACTGCCTTGGGACTGCTCCAGGCTCGCCTCGTGGCGCTGGGCCGTCATCAGATCACCCGCGTCCAACCGGTGAAAAGCCGACGGTATTTGCTTGAATTGGGCTTTGTGGATCGCACTCAGGAAAACCGCGCGCGCCACCGGCGCGGGGACCGGCACCGGTTCTTCGTGATAGGGCTGAAACACCGAGGTCAAATCGCCGCACACCGTCCGCCGCCAATCGCTGATATTGGTTTCCCGAATCGGCCGGCCCGTTTTATGCGTGAGCAGCGTTTCGACCAACCGGATGATGGAGGTATGATCGAACACCTGCGAGCAAACCCGGCCGCCCCGACTCCAAGGGGACACCACCACCAAGGGCACCCGGAACCCCAAACCAATCGGCCCGGCGCGCCCCGACGCCCCGGGGTTCTGGCGCTGGTACTCTTGCTCCTGCTCCAACCGCACATGCTCCACGTAAGGATCAATCCCCGGCGACACCTTGCCCGTATCCGTCCGGCCGGGATATGGCGGCACAAATGGCGGCACATGATCGAAATAGCCGTCATTCTCGTCGTAACAGAGAATGAAGATGGTTTTCTTCCAAACCTCGGGATTCTGGGTAAGAATATCGAGTGTTTCGGACAAATACCACGCCCCATACCAGGGCGCGCCCGGATGATCCGAAAAGTTTTCCGGAGCCACGATCCACGACACGGCGGGCAATTGGCCGGATTGGACGTCTTGCCGGAATTGGTGCAACACATCGCCTTTGGGCGCCCGCATTTTTCGCTCCGTCCCCCCGTCCTGATAGGTCAGCGTTTCCAACTCGCGGTAATGGGGATCGCCTTCGTTCGTCGTAAACGCCTTGCGATGCAGGTTCTGCTCGCGCAAAGGCAGTTTCTTAAAATTCGCCTCGTTCCACGTTTCCCGGTCCGCGCGCAGTTTTTCCAACTGGCTTTTGATATCGGCCATATGCTGCCGCGCCGCGTCCGACCAGGGCTGCGGTTGGTCCGCCAGCGACTGCAACTGGGCGGCCAAGGCTTTTTCCAGCGAGGCCAACTGCCGACGGTAGAAGATGAACCGCACATGGTATTGCGTAAACCATTCCAAGGGGTTATCCGTGAAATTGGCCAGCCAAGCCTCCGCCTCACCCTCCAAACCGGTCGTAAGACTCACTTCGTTCTGGTACACGCGCCAGGATACCCCCGCGTCCTCCAGTCGTTCCGGGAACGTGGTCCACTTCGCTTCCCGGCCGTAATCCACATCTTCATTGCGCACATTCGCTTTCGATAATATGGAGGGCTGCTCGCGAATCGTGCCCGTCCACAGATGCAACCGGTTCGGCGTGGTGCCCGTGAGGGAAGAACAAAACGCTTGGTCGCAGACCGTGAACGCGTCGGCGAGGGAATAATAAAAGGGGATGTCCTCGCGACTATAAAACCCGAGGGTGAGCGGCAGCTTCCCGTATTCCTTATGGCCGGAGGGTTTGGCCACGAGCCAACGGTCGTGCTTTCCATCATTGCGCGCCTGAACTTGGTCCACCCAGGAATGCGGCAGGGACCCCATCCAAGTCGCCTTGGTTTCCTGAAGATTGAGCCGAAAAGGCGCATAAGTCTCGCCGTCGGCGTTGCTTTGCAGCCAGACGGGATTGCCATTCGGCAGCGTGATCGCCCGGGGATCGTTAAACCCGCGCACCCCGCGCAAACTGCCATAGCAGTGATCGAACGACCGGTTTTCCTGCATTAAGATCACCACATGCTCGGCGTCCAGATAAGTGCTGCCCGGAGGCGGGTCAATCGCCAGCGCCTTTTGAATGGAGGCCGGTAACGCCCCCGCCAATCCGCCACCCGCCGCCAACAGGGCGGCCTTTCTCAGAAAATCGCGTCGTGAATCCATAGATATCCCATCGGCTGCAAATTTACTTTGGGCGCCAATGTGTACCAACCACCCTCGCTTGGCAAGTAACGAACCGGTCACGATTGGTTCCAGCCCAGGCCCGCAAGCGGCGGAATTCTTGGCACGTATTGTGCTAAACTTATCCCGTGAGTTAGCCGACCGAACCCTAAAAAACCACCGCCATCGGGGGTGGTTTTACCTCGGTTCGGTGGTTGATGGCAGTCCCTTTTTAGCCTGCGAGTGGGGATTGGGTGAAGGTTATGATCGGAAAAATCTTGCGTTTTTGCTCGGGCGTCAAGCCGGAAGGTCCGCTCCTTTCCAGCTTGGCGGCGCGCGCCATTTTGCGCTGGACGCTGGCGCTCATGTGGCTGGCGTTGCTGCTGTGGGCGTTCCATTTTTTGAAAGCCTACTAGCCCCGCTCCCGTTCTCCCGCTAAAAACCTCGCGCGTAGCGCGTGGGCTTTCAAGGGCCACTTGCGTCCTAGTCAAAGGCGCCAAGGGGCCAACCCGGCGCGAATTTCAGCGCCTCCCCTCCCGATTCCTCAGGGACGTTCGTTTCGCGAGCCGGCCGGAAATCGCCACCGCGCAATTATTGCGCACCCAAACCCGTCGGCTTTGCGCAATTTCTGCTCAGCCGAGGGTTAATTGGGCTCCATTTGGCCTGGAAACAGGGATGGCATCCCGATTGCTTAAGGGGCACTTGAACCAAATGGTGCATTAAAAACGATCAGGCATCTAAACCACGGAAAGGAAACATGAACAAATTCGTAAAGTACGCGCTATTGTCGGGAGTATCAGCCCTCCTGCTCACCCCCACCTGCCCCGTTTCCGCCCAGGAACCACCCCAAGGCGACAACCAGCAGCAACGGCGCAATTTCGATCCGGCCCAAATGCGTGAACGGATGTTGGAACGTTATCAAAAACAATTGGAAATCACCGACGACAGCGAATGGAAAGCCATCAAGGAGCGCGTCGAAAAGGTGATGACGCTGCAAATGCAATCGCGCATGGGCGGCATGGGCATGATGGGCATGCGCCGGAACGGCGGCCCGGGCGGACCTGGCGGCGGTCCCGACAGCGCCAGCGCCACGAGCGGCACCCGCGCCCAAGGCTCGCGCGGCGGGGAAGCGAACGCGGAACTGGAAGCCCTGCAAAAAGCGCTGGACGCCAAAGCCGCCAAGGAAGAGGTCAAGGATAAGCTCGAGAAAGTGCGCGCGGCGCGCAAGGTCAAGGAAGCCGAGTTGGAAAAAGCCCAAGAGGACCTCAAACAACTCTTAACCTCCCGCCAAGAAGCGCAAGCGGTGCTGCTAGGCTTGCTGAAATAGCGTGGACGGAATTCCTATCAATCGTTTCTAAAGAGGGAAGGAAAAGCGGTGGCCACTGGAACGCCCAATTTGCACGAACTGCTGGATCGCATGGTACTGGCGCGGCAACTCTCCGCGTCCGACGCCGAGTTGCTCGTCCAACAAGGCAAACAACAGCCCCGGACCGGAACGGTCACGGAAGACGAAGTGCTCCGCTGGCTCGCCAAGGAATACGACTTGGTTTACACCACCTTGGACGACGTCGAATGGGACCGCCAATTGCTGTCGCTTTTCCCCACCCGAATCCTCTGCAAAGAACAATTGCTGCCCGTGCGCCGCGTCAACGGCACGGTGGAAGTGGCCACCAGCCATTTATTCTCACCGCAAGGCCTGGATACGCTCAAGACGCTGACGGGCCTCAAGTTAAAGCCCATTCTGGCGCCCACCGACGCCATCCAACGGGAAATCAAAAAACGGCTGGGGGTGGGCGCCGATACGATCGATTCGCTCGAGGAAGAAAATCCCCTGCAAGTCCTGGTCGAACAGGAAGAGGAAGACGCCAATCTGGACAAAGCCGCGGAAGACGCCTCGATCATCCGCTTCGTCAACCAGATTCTAAAAGACGCCATCGACTTGCGAGCGTCCGACGTACACATCGAGCCCTTTGAAAACGAGCTCCGCATTCGCTATCGCGTGGACGGCGTCTTGCACGAAGTGCCCGTGCCGCCGCAGTTGAAAAAATTCCATCCCGCGATCGTTTCCCGCGTCAAAATCGTCAGCCATCTGAATATCGCCGAGAAGCGCCTGCCCCAAGACGGGCGCATCAAAATCCGCATCAACGAGTATGAAGTGGACATTCGCGTGTCCATCATCCCGATGTTGCACGGTGAAGCGGTGGTCATGCGGTTGCTGCGGCAAGACTCCAGCCTCCTCGGCATGGCCGACCTCGGCATGGCGGACCGTGAAGCCAAGCTGTTCCAAGGCGTTTTGGAATTGCCGCACGGCATCATCCTGGTGAC
>DBTJ01000219.1 GCA_002306985.1 Verrucomicrobia bacterium UBA1319 | reverse complement strand
CATCGACGAGGCTGGACGCAATGCGGTGCGAGACAAATTATTTACCCCGGGCGAATTGTTGCGCCAAAATCAATTGGCGCCCGACCCCGAAGAACTGCGGCAGCAACTGAGCCTGCTATAGCTTGTTCCATGAACAGTTATTTCATCGCTCCGATTGTCGAGGGTCATGGCGAAGTCGAATCGGTTCCGATATTATTGCATCGGCTTTTCGACGAAATGAGGTCTCGTTTGAAACCAGGCAGCCAGCTGATCGTCAATCCACCTATCCGGATTAAAAGCGGCAGTTTCCTCGGGGACGCGGTTTACTTTAAACGTCATGTTGAATTGGCGGCGCTCAAAGCCAAAGCCCGGCCTAATGGCTCCGTCTTGATCCTGCTGGATTGCGAGGATACCTGTCCCGCCATTCTGGGACCGAAACTGCTAAACCAAGCGCAATCCGTGCGGAACGACACTCTGTTTGCCATCGCGTTGGCGTATCGGGAATATGAAACGTGGTTTTTGACGGCCGCCGAATCACTGCGAACGATCGGAGAGTTACCCGTTGATTTGACTTCCCCAAATCTACCGGAAACCATACGGAATGCCAAGAAATGGCTAGCCCAGAATTTGCCTCAGGGATATCAAGAAACCCGGCATCAACCCCTTTTTACCCGGCACTTCTCGTTAGCGCAGGCGGCGGCTTCGGATTCATTCGTCGAGCTAAGACAAAAATTCAGTCGTCTGGTGGCGTAGCCGCCCAAAATAATGGCCGCCCCGGCGTCGGCTGAGCGGACTTGAAAATGGTGGCTTTCTCCTCGGTTATTTTCCCCCGCCTTTTTGAACGCGAATATCGCCACTGCGATTGTTAAGGGTAATCGTAGGATTGGCCGGGCCATCGCCAACGGCGGGGGGAACGACGGGAAAATCGGACACCACTTTGCCGAAGGTCGTGTGCGCCGCTATTGCGGGCTTAGCATCGGCCGGCAAACTCACTCGCAGTTGGCCAAACGAGGTCGCCGCGTTGATTTTGGCCGTCTGGCCCGAGGTGGCGGTAAGGTCGATGGACCCGCTTTGGTTGTGGGCCTCCATCTCCGGGCTTTGGCCGGATAACCGCAGGTGATCGAAACTGGTCCGCGCTTTGAGATTACCTTTGACAGCCACCGCGTCGATCGCGCCGCTTTGATTGCTTAGCTCGGCCCGGCCTTGGATATCCCGGGCCTCGAGGTTGCCAAAAGACGTCACGGCGACCAAATCGCCACCGATCCCCCGGGCCTCAATCGCGCCACTTTGATTCGACAGCTCGGCGGGTCCGGTGGCCTCGACCCGGAGCCGGCCAAACGACGTCCGCGCCTTGACCGGTCCGCCAACATTTTCCACGACCAACGCGCCGCTTTCATTCCGGGCTTCCACCGGGCCCGCGACTCCGTGAATCAGCACCGCGCCAAAGGAAGTGCTCACCTGACAAGGGCCGGCAACCGTGGTGGCTTTGATTCCCCCGCTCTGGTTATGCAACACCACGGGGCCCGTGTCGTCGACCTCCAACACGTCAAAGGTCGTGCTGGCATTGATCTCTCCCGGCACGGATTTCAGAAATACCCGGCCGCTTTGGTTTTTAACCCGCACCTCGCCCCGCACCGAGTGGATTTCCACCGGGCCAAAGCTATTGACCACGTCGACGGACACCGAGCGCGGAACCTGAACGCGGTAAGTGGAACTGAACGAAACCTGGCCGGGTTTTCCTTTGGGCGCCACCAGTTCCAACCGGCACTCGCCCCCCTCCGACTGCGCTTCCGCCACGCAGAGCGCAAAGAAGTCACGAGCCGCTTTTTCCTCGCCGCCCAGGCTTTTCAATTCCTGCTGCCAGCCAAAATCCGCGTCCGTACCCGTGACGTACACCTGGCCGACGGGATTTTTGATCAGGACCTTTTGGATGGACGCGGGAATATTCCCCCGTTGTGACAGCGTGATGGACTTGGCGTTAACTTGGCGCGAATCCGAATGCTCCACGGCCGTCCGGGCGCAACCCGCCAGCACCAACACGCACCCGCAAAACCAAGGGGTGAATTTCATGGCGCAACTCTTAACGCAAACGGGCCCGGGCGGCAAGCGAACAAGCATCAGCCAATACCTTGACGGCGGTCATTTAGAATGTGCCGATCGGGGCATTGACCAGGAAGCGACCGGCGAATCGAACTCACCGCTGGCCGCAAAATAACCGCCGGTCGAGGAACGCGCGACGGACCCCGCGGACGCCCCCGCTTTTTAGCCGGTGCTTTAGGCTTGCGGCGAGGTTATAGCCTGCTAAATGAAAGGCATGCTGAATTTCCAATTTTCCTTTCCGCGCCGCGCTATATCCCGGGTTCGGGAGCTGTCCGCCGCGTTTTTGCTGGCAACCCTGGCGGGTCAACTTCAGGCCGCCGAAGCGCCCGCATGGGGTATGGCGGAACTCGCGCGTCCGGATCGGCTCCCCGTTTTCAAGCATTCCATCCAGACCGCCTCGGTTTCCAGCTACGACCGCACGGGCGGCAACGACGACGGGTTCTCGGGCAAGTATTCGTTCGTGCGCGAGGAGAAGGATGGCTTGGTCATCGCCGACCTAAAGGGGCCCGGGGTCATTTACCGGATCTGGACGCCCACGCCCACGGACGACCTGGTGGATTTCTATTTCGACGGCGAGGCCACGCCCCGCATCCAAATCCCCTTTCGCGAGCTGTTCCTCGGCCAACACGCGCCTTTTCTGAGTCCGTTAAGCGGCTACGGCGCGGGCGGGTTCTACAGCTACACGCCGCTGCCGTACAAAGTATCGTGCAAAGTCCTCGTTCGGGCCAAAAAGGTGCAATTTTACCAAATTAATTACGCCCAATACGACGCTGGCGCGGGCATCGAATCCTATACGCCCACCCCATCGGCCGCCTGGTTGGAACAGCAAGCCCAGGCGCAAAAACTCTTCCAGTCCGCGGGCGCCGACCTCAGCGCCGCCGTAGTTCCTTCAGGGTCGGGCAAGCTCGTGCTCTCGAACCATTTTATGCTCGCGCCCGGCGCCACCGCCACCCTGGCGAAACTCGACCGCCCGGGCCGAATCGCCGGACTGCGCGTGCGCCCCGCCGCGGCCCTGGCGAACAAGGACCGGAGCCTGACCTTGCGCATTTCCTTCGACGATGGCACGCCCTCCGTCCTGTGCCCCGCCGGGGATTTCTTCGGCTACGCCTGGGGGCGGCCCGCCATGAAATCGCTCTTCATCGGCGTCGCCAAGGACACGGCGTATTGCTATTTCCCCATGCCGTACCGGAAAAACGCGCGCGTGGAATTGGTGGCGGAGCAAACCGCGGGTGAGTTTATCGAGTTCGACGCGGAAGTCGTGGTCAACGCGGCGGCCAAACAGGATAACGAGGGCTATTTCACCGCCGTGTGGCGCCGGGAAAACCCCACCACGACGGGGCAGCCGTTTACGTTTGTGGACACGCGCGGCCGGGGCCATTTAGTGGGCGTCATTCTGCAATCGCAAGGCCTCGAGCCGGGCAAAACCCTATTCTTCGAAGGCGACGATCAAACCACCATCGACGGCCAATTGCTAATCCAAGGCACCGGCTCGGAGGACTTCTTCAACGGCGGTTGGTACGACGTGCCCGACCGTTGGGAAAAGCGCCTTTCCTTTCCGTTAAGCGGCTGCCTGGGCTATGAAAAACCCCTGGGCCGCACCGGCGCTTACCGGTTTTTCATCGGCGATACTTACGTGTACCGCGAGAGTCTGAAGCAAACCATCGAACACTCGGGCGAGGGCAATAACATCCCCACCGACTATTGCGCCGTCACCTACCTCTACACGGCGGACCGGCCGTCGGAAAGTGTCGTATTGCCACCGTTGGCCGCCCGCGCCGTGAACGATCCTAAAGAAATCATCTTCCCGGCCTGGTGGCAAATCCCGCTGCATGCCTTCTGCTTCAACAACGCCACCTTGGAACGGCGCGCGGAAAAATTCGGCCAAGACGAAGTGCGTTTCCTATCGCTCAAAGCGACGGGCGAGGATTTCTTCGGCTCGCCTTTCCTGGAGCCCACTTGCGAAGTGCCCGCCAGCGGACGTTATGATATTTACCTCGAAGCCATCGCCGGGCCCGCGCAGGGCAAGGTCCAATTATTCAAAAACGAGGTAGCCGTCGCGCCCGCCGCCGATTTCTACCGGGAAACGCGCGCCAAGAGCGCGCGCGTCAAACTCGGCGCCTTAGACCTGGAGGAAGGGCCGAACCATCTCATGCTCAAGCTGCCGGGTAAGAACGAAAAAGCCTCCGGCCTGGGGTTGGATTTAATCCAAATCGTCTGCGTGAAAGCGGAGTAACCGCTCCACGGCGACGCGCGCGACGTTAAGCCAGTTCGCGCATGACCTTAGCCATAGCCAAGGCCGTGCGCGCGGCTTCGATGCCGCGATTATGTTGCGGGTCCAAGCACCGTTTGCGAGCTTGGGCATCGTTTTCGAGCAATAGCACGCCATGAATGACGGGCAGCCGATGTTCCACTTGCAACCGCGCCAGCGCGTCGCTCACCGACTCGGCGATCAGCTGGGCATGGGCCGTCTCGCCCCGAATCACAACGCCCAGGCAAATGATCGCCGACCACGCCGAATGGGCGGCCAATTGGGCCACCACCACCGGAATCTCGAACGCCCCGGGCACGCGCACAATTTGCGGCGTTTCCGCCGCGCCTTGTTTCAACTCGGCGGCGGCGGCCTCAAGCATGCTATCCACGTACTGGGCATTGTATTGCGAGGCCACAATCGCGAATTTGCCGCCGCCGCTCGGAACCGCCTGGGTCTGGATCTTCTGTAACATGGGTTTTAAAATAGTTGAATCACCGGGCTAGAGCAAATGCCCCATTTTCTGCCGTTTGGTTCGCAGATACCGCGCGTTATGCCGGTTGGGCGGGATGAGGATGGGGATTTGCTCGACGATCTCCAGCCCGTAGCCCTGCAAACCGACGATTTTCTTGGGATTATTGGTCAGCAGCCGGATCGTTTTCAATCCGAGATCCGTCAAAATTTGGGCGCCCAGGCCGTATTCGCGCAAATCCATGGGGAAACCGAGCTTGAGATTCGCCTCCACCGTATCCAACCCGCGTTCCTGCAATTTGTAGGCCTGGATTT
>DBTJ01000025.1 GCA_002306985.1 Verrucomicrobia bacterium UBA1319 | reverse complement strand
GTCAACCGCGCGTCAAAAGCCCCGTCGAAGGTGAGTTTCGGCGCTTGGGTTGATGGTTTGCGCTCCAACGCGGCGTCGATCCCTTCCTCCACAAAGCGCTCCTTGAGGTGCTCAATGGTGCGTGTGGTGATGCCCATAGCTTGGGCCACGGCGGCAACTTTCCATGGGTCGCCGTGTGCTCCGGCATCGCACAGGAGCAATGCTCGTGCATGGATAAACTTGGATGCGGCCGTCTTTCCGCTACGCGTCAGTGTCTCCAACTGGCGCCGTTCTTCCTCGGTAAGTGTAACTTTATATCGGGGTGCCATGCCCCAATCGTTGACCATCGGAAAATCCCCGTCAATATACGAAATAGATTATGTTACATTATACTAGTATCCGGCGTCCCCCAACCCGTTCGCTTGCCACGCGAATGGGGATATTCGCCCCGGAGATCTTCCAGCTGTGAAACTGAAGCTCGAGTGCCGCCAAGCGCGCCGCTGGGCTGGGGTTTTCTGCGGTCACGATGGAACAGTCGGGCTTGCCCTGGTCCACGAGCATGAACGCCTCGACGCGTATAGACGCCTCCTGACCGGAGACGCGTGCGAAGCTCCCCAGCCGGGCGATGGTGATGAATGCTTGCTTCAGTATGTAGGGTAAGGCTGCTATCTTCACGGTTCGTTTCCTTTCGCATTGGAGATCCTAAGCAAGAGGTTCTCCTGCTTGACGGTTGGGAAAGTGAGCCGGTCTCCGGACAGAATTTCGGCAGGCTTGCCGTTGCGAACCAGTTGCACTTTGCGGCCTGGCCAGGGATTCTGCACGGCGCAAGGCCGGCCTTTTTCACTAATGATTTTCACGGAGCCTACGTCGCCGTCTTTGAGTTCCGCACTCACCAGGAACGCACCAACGGCGCGGAAGTTGCCGAACCGGGCCTTCTGCTCTCGGGGCCAGCACGGAAAGAGACGGATGATTCCTTCGTAGCTTTGGAGCAGCATCTCATTGAGGGCGAGGAACCCGCCGCAGCTTTCAATGCCGCCGCCGCCATAATAGAGCAACAGGTTGGGAAAGGAGTGTTTGTCGCATTCAGCGCGCAGGTTCGCCAATATCTCTTTCGGGTCGTACCCGACGCGGGCGCAGGCGGTGTACCAGGAGGAGAAGCCATTGTAATCAGCCCATCGGTGCATTTCGTTGATCATATTGCGACTGATGTCCAGCAGCTTGGGGTCGCTGTCGAGCCCGATGGCCCCGGCCGGGAAGATGTGCTGGATGCCAAGCGTGTTGCCGTCGTTCCAGTCCATCCCCTTCTCCGTATAGCGGAACACCGTTTTGCCAGCGCGTTCCTGCAAGGGAAATGGGCTGAGTTTGTCGAGGATGTCCTGCCACTTTACGCGCTTGTCGGCATCGACTCCTAGTTCCGCGCTCATCGACCGCAGGTTCTTGAATAGAGTTCGGAGCAATCCGAGTGAAAGGATTGGATTCAGGTCATCGCCAGAACCTTCATGGATAGAGTCGTTGTGGATGACATACCTGCCGTTCTCGAATTGGAGGTAATTTTCCCAGAACTCGGCGGTTTCACGCAGATACGGATAGCCGCTGTGTTTCAACCAAACCTTGTCCTGGGTGTATTGCCAATACCAAATAAAGTTCAGCGCCACATACGCGGCGTTGGAACGCTGCCCCCAATCGCCGTCCGGGTTTTCCGGGTGCAACCCCCACGGCCCGATGCAGACCGGGAAATGGACTCCTTTCCACCCGTGCCGCTGAGCCATGGCCCGCCCGTGAGGGACGGAGTCCCAGATCGCCTGATAAAACGGCAGCGACAAGTCCGCATGGTTGGCGGAATAGACGAGGTAAAAGGGAGCTTGGAAATTGTAGTTCAGATGAAAATCACCGTGCCAGTTGGGATTGTCGGTGGTCAGCCAGTTGCCCCACAAACCCGGTGCCACCTTGCCAGCCCGACTGCACGAGCCTATTACGTACAACGCCGCGTGCCAGCGCTTCTCAATTTCCTGGTCGGGAATTTCCAAGAAAGAACGCGCCCAAAAATCCGACCACCACGCGCGATGTTGCGTCTTTAATTCATCGGCTTTCGACGAGGTTAGCTTGACCACGAGTCTCCTGGCCGCGGCCGAATAATCTTTGGCATCCAAATCGCTCAGGATCGCGGTGGCCACCATGACCCGCTTGCCTGGACGAAGCGTAAATTCCGAGCCATCCACGCCCAACACCCGCGCGGCTACCGCCACCTCGCGGCCCTGGCCCGGCAAGTCATCCGCCTGGCGAGTAAAAAATCCCGCGATATAAACGCTACGATTTTCGAAGCTAGCTGGCTGGCGGTTGCCGGCAACCTGAGGGGAAATCGCCGGATCGCCAAACGACAGATGGACGGAGCCCAATACGGGTTCGTCGCCATCGCTCTCCAACTCCGTGAGCAACAAATTCTCATGGGCGTCCACCCAGGATCGAGTGCGGACGGTTAGTCCGTTTTTGGTGAACACGCCGCGCACCTCGGCGAGCGCCAGATCTTGTTCTTGCCGGTAGTTCGCGCCTCGCAAAGCCGGAATGTTCAGTTCCAGACGACCGACCGCGATCACTTTGGCGTCCGCGAGATGCCGGGTCCAGAAATCGTTTTTGCCAATGTAGAAAACCTGGGCTTCAGGCGGCCCACCAAGCACGACGCCAATATCGCCATTGCCGAGCAACGGCCCATCCGGCATCCCGCGCGTGGGCACTTGCCGGGGCGGGGCTGTGAACACGGCGGTGTGTTGCGCAATGGAACTGGCTGCATATGGCGGCGGATCTCCCGCAAACACCCCCGCCACAGAGCTGAAATACATGGCCGTAATAAGGTATAAGCCGCCGACAAGCCTGGAATATGCATGGCAGCCATCGCATTCATTTCGGATTAATGGGTGCATTCTCATTTTAGTTCGAAAATTACCGAATTAGTGGGCTTGCCTCAATAAAGTGGACAGTAAAACCGGTTCCATTAATGGTTAGTTTATTTGGAGTTCAAAGTCAACCGGAGAACAGAAATTTAAAGCGCTGTGAGAACGCTGGCGATTATAGAAAACTTCGAGGTAATCGAAGGTCTCGGATTGAGCCTGAAGCCTGGTGGCAAAGGCGCGGCGGAAAACTAGCTCCCATTTGAGGGTGCTCCAGAAGCTTTCCATGGCGGCGTTATCGTAGCCGTTGCCTTTGCGGCTCATGGAGACGACCAGGCCGGCCTGGTCGAGTGCGCCCCGGTAATCGGCGCTGGCAGGTTGAACCCCGTGATCGGAGTGGAAGCGCAATCCTTGCGGGGGCTGGCGGTGGCGCACCGTCATGTGGAGCGCGTTTAAAACCAGCTCCGTATCGATGCGCGGACCCATAGCCCAGATTTTGCGGCGGTAAAGGTCCAGGATGCCCGTCAGGTAAAGCCAGCCTTCCCCAGTTTCAATGTAGGTGATGTCACCCACCCAGATCTGGTTGGGCGCGGTGGGCGTGGGAGCCGCCGCCAAGCGGTTGGGGGCAATGGGATGGCCATGCTTGCTATCCGTGGTTTGAACCCGGTAGCGGCCCTTCTGGCGGCCACAGA
>DBTJ01000189.1:390-23360 GCA_002306985.1 Verrucomicrobia bacterium UBA1319 | reverse complement strand
ATGCGACAGTTATTTGTGCGCGCCTCCTAAGCTGGCGCGCCTCTTGAAAGACCTCCAGGCGTTCCTGTTTGAGCACCACCACCCAGGACCAGCCCAGCTTATCCACCGCTTGGAAAAAGGGGCCTTGCACGTACCAGGCGTCGACCGACACGGCGTCGAAAAAACGCGGGCCGTAAAGGCGGCGGATGCGGCCCAGCAACCGCACGGCCGTCTGGGCCTCGGCTTCCCCGGGACGAATGGCTTCCAAATCCAGCAAGACATTGATTTTCGGTCCGTTAATCTGGGCAAAGACATAACGGTGGTAATATTCCACGACGGCTCGCTTGTGGCCCTCCGCGTCGGTCTCCTCCACCTGTCTTTGGCAACAGTTGGGGCAACAGCGGCTGCGGCTATGAAAATGTTCGTTGGCGTCCAAACTGCAAAAGAGCAAACCGTTGATTTTACAGCTTTCCAGGGCTTTGTTGGCTTTCAGTTGGCGGTTCACTTGAACCAGGGTCTGGCGCAAATCCCCCACGTCGAGGCGCTCGCTCACATATTCAAAAGTGTCATGACTGATCGGCTCTTTCCAGCGCATCAGATGCTGCCAGCGCCGTCTTTGCGTTTGGAGGGCCAAATCCAAATAACTGCCCACCCGCAGCACGCCCCCCATGAAGAGGCTCATCAACACGGGGCGAGCGGGGATTTGGGGATAAGGACGGTGGTCGCGCACGCCGCGCAACTGCCGGCCCAGGGAAAATACTTTGGTGGCGTACGCCAGAAATTGAACCAGTTCGTTCAAGCCTCCGGACCTCCCGTCGGCTCTCCCCGGCGGAGCAGTTCGTAATTGATCTGGCTGATTTCATCCAACATCTCCTGGGCATGGGCAAAGGCTTGCAGGCCTTGGCGGGCCTGCGCGATTTGGGCCTCTGACTTGAGCAATAGCGATTGGAAATGGCCTTTGGCAAAGCAGCGGTTGAGGTAAAAGAAGGGGCCATGTTTGGGGCCTTGGGCATGACAAGCGCATTGGGCCTTGCCGCATTTAAGCAGTCGCTCGACCAGCGAGGCGTGAATCAAGTCAGGCGCCAGCTTGAAAGAACGGACCAAATGAGCTTTGCGCTGGCGCAAGGCCAGCGTGGAAGTGTGTTTGTACTGGTTTATCCTGCTCATATACATATGTAGGATAACGTGTCCATGGCAGAATTCAAGCGAATAAGAAAATACCCCATTTCCCGAAAATGCTCCAACCTGTTGTAACTATTTACTTTGGCTTTAGAGCTGGCGACACCTTACGAAACTGCTGGCGGACCTCACTTTTTTCGCGCCGCGAAGGCGCAAGTCCGCACCGAATCGCACCAAAGCGCACGGAGCCGAAAAACCCGTCAGAGGGGAAACTAAGAAAACAGGTTCAAACCCCGAACCCTTGAATGTCTGCTGCAAAACGGGGGTTAAGGGAGAATCTCCAATGCAGAATTGGAGCGAGCGAAGGGATTCGAACCCTCGACAATCACCTTGGCAAGGTGACACTCTACCAGGCTGAGTTACGCTCGCACCCCGTAAGGTGAGACCAATCTACGGATTACCGAAAAGATTGCAAGCGTCATTTTCATTTTTTTACGGGCCAATTACTTTGACTTCCAGCGGATTATTTCTTATCAGAAGGGAGGAAATTCTCTCTATTATTATGGCCGCGAAAACCACCGAGAAAACAATTGAAAAAAACGCTGAGAAAAGCCCGGAGAAAGCCGTTGAAAAGGCCGTCGTTGCGGAATCCCGCAACCCGGAAGAGGCCAAACTGACAGCCGCCCGGCGGCGCGATCTGGACTCCGCCATCTCCACGATCACCAAGACGTTCGGCGAGGGCAGCATCATGCGCTTGGGGGACGCGCAGGCGAGGGTGAAAATCGATGTCATCCCCACGGGCGCTCTGGCGGTGGATCTAGCTTTGGGTGTGGGCGGCTTGCCCCGTGGCCGGGTAGTTGAAATCTTTGGTCCGGAGTCTTCAGGCAAAACCACCCTGATGCTACATGTCATCGCTAACGCCCAAAAGGCGGGCGGCTTGGCGGCGTTCATCGACGCGGAGCACGCTTTGGACCCGGGATACGCTAAAAAGCTGGGAGTCAATTTGGATGATTTGCTGGTGTCGCAGCCGGATAGCGGCGAGGAAGCGCTCACGATTTGCGAAACGTTGGTCCGCTCCAACGCGCTCGACGTGATCGTGATCGATTCCGTGGCGGCGCTGGTGCCGAAGTCCGAGTTGGAGGGCGAGATGGGCATGGCGACCATGGGCATGCAGGCGCGCTTAATGAGCCAAGCGCTACGCAAATTGACGGCCATCCTCAATAAAGCGAAGACCACGTGTATTTTTACCAACCAATTGCGTGAAAAAGTGGGGGTCATGTTCGGTAATCCGGAAACCACGCCGGGAGGCAAAGCGCTGAAATTCTACGCCAGCGTGCGTCTGGATATCCGCCGCAAGGATCACATCAAGGACGCGTCTGGAAACGCCATTGGCAGCAACGTCAAAGTCAAAATCGTAAAGAATAAGGTTGCCCCGCCTTTCGCGGAGGCCGAGTTCGAAATTTATTTCAATCAGGGTATCAATAAGGAAGGCAGCATCCTCGACGTAGGCGTCACGCACGGCGTAGTGGATAAAAAGGGCGCCTGGCTGCAGTTTAACGGCGAACTCATCGGCCAGGGCAAAGAAGCCGCGCGGCAAGCGTTGGTGGAGAAACCCGAGCTGGCTAAGAAGATCGTCGAAGCCATCATGGCCAAACGCGCGGCGGCGGCTCAGGCAAAAGAGGAAACTAAAAGTTAAGCCTCGGCGGCCGCCCAAAGGCGGTAACGATGGATACGCAGGCGGAATTAATGCGGTTTTTAACCGCTCACGGAGCGAGCTTGGCGGGGGTGGCGGACATCACTTCCCTGCCAGGTGAAATTCGAGACGATTTACCCCGAGCCGTGGCCTTCGCGGTCGCGCTGAATCCCGCGATTCTGGCCACTATCACCGAAGGTCCCACCAAGGAGTACTACGCGGAGTACCGCCGGGTGAATGATCTACTAGGAGCGCTTAGTCAAAAAACCGCCGCTTGGCTGCGGGGCGAAGGATTTCAAGCCGTGGATTCGCCAGCCACGGTGAAAGCACTGGATATAAACAAGCTCTGCACGCCGCTGCCGCATAAAACCGCCGCGCACCTTGCGGGCCTGGGCTGGATCGGGAAATCGGCGCTGTTAGTCACTCGCGAATTCGGCTCCGGAGTGCGTCTCAACCGGGTGCTCACGGATGCTCCCCTCTCCGCCGCCCAACCGGATTTGCGTTCTCGTTGCGGCGCTTGCTCGGCGTGCGTGGAAGCCTGCCCTGGCACGGCTCCTAACGGCAAGGGTTGGGAATCCGGCCAGCCGCGTGAGCATTATTTTGACGCCGTCAAATGTCAAACCACGGCTCGGCGCCTGGCGTTGGCGAGGACGGGGGTCGAGGCCGCCTTTTGCGGCATTTGTATCGCCGCTTGCCCGTGGACGAAACAGTACATTCGCCAGCGCCTCGGCGCTAAATCCGACACCCGCTAATCCCGGCGATTCGCTTTGACCGTTTGGCCAAATCTTTACCGCAATCCGCCTGAGATCAGCAACGTTTCACCCGTAATCCATGAAGAATCCGAGGAGGCGAGAAACACCACCGCCGGAGCGATGTCTTGGGGAGCGCCGATCCTGCCCAGAGGCGTGATCGATTCGACTTGTTTGCGGAAATCGCCAGTTGTGAAGCCGCCCGAATGGGAACCTTCGGTTTCCACCATGCCCGGGCGCACCGCGTTGACGCGAATTTTGCGCGCCCCCAACTCTTTGGCCAGCGAACCGGTTACGGCGTCCACCGCCCCTTTGGTGGCGCTGTAAACCGCGGCGTTGGGCGGGGTCCAAGTGCTCACCAGCGAGCTTAAGTTGATGATGCTACCGCCGGCGGGGTTAAAATGCTTGAGCGCCTCCTTGGTCGTGAGTAGCAGGCCAAGCACGTTTAGATCGAATTGCTTATAGAAATGCTCCGCCGTGATTTGCTCGATCGGGGCGAATTCGTAGATGCCCGCGTTATTCACCAGGATATCGACCAAGCCAAAGGCGCGCTGCGTTTCGGCAAAAAGCCGCTCGATCTCGTCCGCTTTGGCAACGTTGGCTTGCACAGCAATGGCTTTGCCCCCTTGAGAAACTATCTCAGCCACCACGGCATCCGCGCCGCTTTTGCTGGAGGAATAATTGACGATTACCGCGGCGCCAGCGGCAGCCAGGTGTTTGGCGATCGCGGCGCCAATGCCCTTGGACGCACCGGTGACCACCGCCGTTTTACCGGCCAGTTTATTTCCGTTCGTTGACATATTAATATTGGTTTTTATGGCTATCCGGATTCGTTTTTCTCCCCTAAAACGTCATCAGTCCCACACCCTCCGGACGCTATCCCAATAACACGAGATTGGGGGTTATGCAAATGGCCGTAGCCCGACGAAATGGTATCACCTGGTGGAATCCAAAAACACCCACAACTATGCCGCAGGCGCCCTCACCTTTTCAAAGCGGCGGATTAGAATGAGGCGGCTAACCAGCTTCGGTTATGTCGAACAGCAGGCGAGGTAATATCACAAAATATCTGTGACGGTATCGGGGTTGTGAAGTTGGCCAGCAACTCGGAACGAACACCAAGTGAAAGGACCGGCAAGCGGGTAAGAACCCCAGTGGCCGGGAGCGAGAAAAACCTAAACTCGCGTGATTACACCCAGCGCAAGCTCGAACCCATATCGGCTAGTCCGCCGGAATTACTGGCGCGATGTCGCGGTTTCCGGATTCAGGCGCAAACGATAATAACCAAGCGGCGCGGCGAGTTGCGACAAAGGTTTAAGACATTCCGTCTCGCCAAGATTTTGCCACTGTCCATTTTCACCTTGTTGTTCAAGGGTATAAACGCCATCGGGGGTATAGAAAAGCAGGAGCAGCGTGGCTTCTTCGATTTCGGCTTGGCCGAGCAAGGCTCCCGGCGGCACGGTCCGCCAATCGATCGCGTTGGTAATGACGGCCACTTGAGCTTGCTCGCTAGCCAGATAATTTGTGCCGAACAAGGCTAAGGCTTGGTAGCTCCCGGCTTGCTCCGCGAGCAGGTTGGTCAAAAGCAAAGTGCTGGTGGTGGCGTTGGAAATAGACGCGCCATTGAAATACCACTGAACCGGAACTGCCGGGCTGGTTTCCAATTTGAGTTCCACCCCGTGCCCCAGCAATCCAATCTGGCTTTTGGGTTGCAGGGTGAACCCATTGACAGCGGAAGCGATGTCTTTTTCCACACTCGTCTTAACCGTGGCGGTAACGCCCAAGGAAACATTCGCCACCGCGCTATCGACCACCCCCCCGGGGTTGCTGGCCGTGAGGCAATAATCACCGCTGGTTTCCGCTTTGACGATGAGGGTCAAATTGGTGGAGATAGCGGCGGGAACAGCGGTGCCATTGCGTTTCCATTGGTATTTTATACCCGCCCCGCTGGCGGCGGCATTAAGCACGATCTTTTGTCCGTTGGTGGCTTGAATCGTCGCGGGCTGGACCACGAACACCGGTTTCAACAAGACTGTGGCGGTGACTTTGGCGCTGTCTTTCGCGCCGTCGAGATTGCATACCGTCACACTATACACACCCGCATTCTGCGCCAACGCATTCGTGACCGTCAGCGTGTCATTAGTTCCGAAGGAAATTAATTCCGCGCCCAGTTTCCATTGGTACGCCAAGCCGGGTTTTCCACTGGCAACCACGGCGAACACCAGGTTACTACCTTCTTTGACAATGGTATTGGTGGGCTGTTTGGTAATCACCGGCGGGTCCTTGACGATCAGAGTAAATCCCTCACTGGTGATGACGCCAACGGCATTACTGGCCATCACCGTGTAAACGCCAGCTTGATTGGTCTGAATGTTCTTTAGCGGTAGCCCCACCTCCGTGGCTACGCCTACAAAGTTGCTATTCGCATACCACAAATAACTCATCGGCGCGGCGCCGCTCGCTTTGGCTCGCAAGGTGAAGTTGCTGGTTTTGACGACATTCGTATCAGCCGGCAGCGCGAGAAAACGCGGTTTCGCATAAATGGCCAGACTCACCGGCGCGCTTTGCGCTTTGCCATCCACATTGGTGATCACCACGAAATAACCGCCCGCGCTATTGGTGGCGAGATTGGTTAAACACAAACTGCTATCCTGTCCGAGCGCGATGGCCGACCCGGTTTTAAACCAGGCGTAATTCAGCGGTTTGCGCCCATCGGCGGCCACCGTCAAAGTGAAGTTCCCACCTTCATTGCCAGCGCCTCCTTTGGGTGGCGTGGAAATCACCGGGGGATTCTTCACGTAGAGCGTGAAATTCTCGCTGGTCGCGGTGCCCAAGCGGTTGCTGGCCACCACGAAAACACCGCCTTCCAAATTAGTTTGAATGCTTTTGAGCATCAAAGAACCCGCGTTGGTTCCCAGAAAATTGGTTTCGTTGTTCACCCAGTAATACGTCATGGGTTTCACGCCGGTCGCGGTGGCCGCCAGCGTTAAGGAACCATTCTTGGAAGCGATGGCATTCTTTGGCTGAACCGTGAATCGCGGTTTTTGGTTAAGCGTTAAGGTGGCGCTCGGACTGGTGTATTTGCCATCGGCATTGGTGACCACGCAATAATAGCTTCCCGCATTGGTCACCACCAAGTTCGTGAGGGCAAACGCACGGTGGGTGTCTAAACATTCTTTGCCCCCGGTTTTAAACCAAGCATAATAAAGCGGTTCCCGGCCTTCGACCGTAAGGTAAAAGACCACATTACCGCTTTCGTCGCCCACCGTATTGGTGGGACCTTTGACCAACGTGGGCGGATCTTTGACATAAAGCGCCAAGTTCGTGCTCGTCGCGATTCCCAACCGGTTGCTGGCGATCACGCACACGATGCCTTCCAGGTTGGTTTGCAGGTTTTTAATCGACAACACGCCCGCATTGGTACCCAGGAAATTGGTCGCGTTGTTGATCCAATAATAGGTCATGGGTTTCACCCCTGAAGCGGACGCTGCGAGAGTGAGAGTCCCTTTCTCGGTGACAATCGTGTTTTTCGGCTGGGTGATAAATCTTGGTTTTTCGTTTAACACCAGCGGAATGGCGGTGCTGGTGGTTTTTCCATCGAGGTTAGTGGCCACTAATTTGTACACGCCCTTGTCCCTTAACCCTAGGTTGGTCAGAGTTAATGTGGCATCGCTTCCCACCACGTCGGCATTCCGATACCAGATATAGGTCAGCGGGGTCCGGCCCGCCACAGTCACACTGAGGTTTGTTGAACCGCCTTCATCGGCCACAATGCTTTTGGGCACATTCGTCAATCCCGGAGGATAAGCCACGTACACCACCGTCTGCCGGCTGGTAATACTGCCATAATCATTATTGACCGTGACGCTGTAAGTGCCGGATTGGTTGGTTTGCGCGGGGGCCAATTGATAGCTGGCGTTGGTAGCGCCGTCGATACCCGCCCCATTCCAACGCCACTGATACCGCAGCGGCGCCGCGCCCGTAGCCACCGTCCTAAGGAGAATCGTTTTCCCTTGGACGGCCTTGGAATCGAGCGGTTGGGTCGCGATTTTAGGCGCGCTACCCACGGATACGCGCGCCACGCTGGAAGTGATCGACAGTCCCATGGCTTGGGCCACGCACCAATAATCCCCCACGGCGGTAGCCGACACGTTGGCGAGATTGAGGATGGAAGAGTAAACGCCCAACGACTTCCCCCCCCGATACCAAGCGTACTGGATATAGCCAACCCCCGAAGCGGGTGAATTAAGTATCAACCGCCCTCCCGTGGGCACGTTGGTGGCTGAGAGGCTATTGACGAAGACAATGCCGTCCACCACGGTTACGGCGGCCACCGCACTGGTAACGTTGCAACTGGGGTTGGTGAGCACGACATGGTAATTGCCCGCGTCGGATGCCGTCACCGTTTGAACCGTGAGAGTGGCTGCGTCTGCGTTAGCGATCGGCTGGCCATCTTTATACCACTGATAATCGAGCATGTAAGTGGATTCGGTCGCCACGAACAGCGAAAAAGAGCCGCCTTTGGCCGCCTGACTGGCCTGCGGTTGAGTAGTTATCGTAATCGGCAATACCACCAAACTAATGGGCGAACTCGTGCAGGAGCCCGAACTATTCGAAGCCACCACATCATAAGGAACGAACTCCGGCGCGCCGATGGAATGCAAGGTCAGCGTTGATTGGGTGGCCCCAGAAATAGGCACGCCATTTTTCCGCCACTGCAAAGCCGGCGCGGGCGTCCCGTAGGCGTCGACCACCAAGTTAGCGCTCCCCCCCAGCGCCACAATTTGGCTGGTGTTTTGGGGTATCACTTGGGGGCGATGCTCCACCGGCGGCGTGATGCCGAGCACGGCCGTTTGCGAAACCGCCAAGCTATTTAGGGTTATCCGATCTAAAGCGTACCAAGCCGAAGCCGCCCCGCCCCAGCCGAAATTGAGATGGATTTCATTCCCATTCTGATAACCATCACACACAATGGCATGCCCGGCACTGCTGGCTAAAAGGTAATAGGCAATGGGTTTACCCGCATCAATGTCATTGGCGATCATTTGGTACCAATTCGCCTGCGAATAGCTGCTCATGGTATAATACCCGGAATAGGTGTAGCCAAAATACGTACTGATTCCGTTGGCCAAAATTCCCGCGCTGCTTTCGGAAGCCTCGTAATTCATGCTCACGGCCACCCCGCATTGGTACATCAACCGCCCCACTTCGGTCCTTTGCTTAACGGGAGCTTGGGTGCCATCCACCCCTTCGATGGGCAGGTTGGCCCAATCATAATCGGCCAGGCTGACGTCGTGCATGGCATGCACGCCGCGCAACGCGCCGACGTTGTCCGTATAACTGCCATCCGTGACCACTTTGAAAGGTAAATGGTGATAGCGCAGTAAAATCGCCAGTTGCGTCGCCACGCAGCCCGTGGGCGCTTTTTTAGGCGCGTACAAGTTGTATGGATCCCATTGATTCCAAGCGGCGGTTTCCAAAAGCTTGCTCGAACCACCGCCACTGATTACCGAGAACGTCGATTTACCTTCCAAGAGGCTTTGCCATTGCGCCTGGTACTTTTCCCTAAGCCACGAAAGCGAAGCGGGATTCTCCACTTCCCCTAAGTCCTCCATTAACTCTTGGCGCATGATTTCCTTAACGGCGTCCGGCAAATTCCGGTAAAAACCAACCGGGCTATGGAGCTTGACCGGCGGCATTTCGTCGTTGGCACTCAGCAGCACAAACCCACCGGCTTCGAAATCCACCGCGTATCCCGCCGCCTCGCCGTTGTCGCCGAGGATCACCGTGACCGCGCCGGGGGCCGAGGGCACCTGGGTTTTGACGCGCATTTTCTGATAACTCACCCCGCTGGGTTGCGCCAGAATCCGCGCGGCCATTAACGCCTGCCGCTCATCCACCGGAGTTGCGCTAGCCGTGAAACCAAAGGCCATAGCCAGGCAAAACCACAGCACCGCCCATGGTGCTGGAACGTCGGAAAAATGACCGGCAAAGGTTGAACGGGGGCCGAAAACCGCGGAGTTCGCAACGGCGACAACTGCTAAGGAAGGGCTATTTGAATTGCGCGGGGAACCCACGGCACTCATCCTCCTTGATCGATTCTCATGCATTCCGATTTCCTTATCGACTATGAGTCACCTCCGATTCAGATTACCCTG
Organism: Verrucomicrobia bacterium UBA1319; assembly: GCA_002306985.1. Taxonomy (GTDB): domain Bacteria; phylum Verrucomicrobiota; class Verrucomicrobiia; order Limisphaerales; family UBA1319; genus UBA1319. Next base: position 13,662 of record DBTJ01000189.1, on the reverse strand, counting down.
AAATAAGAGGACAAAATCCTTTTGTAACTTTAAGGCGAGCAGTTCTGATGCCACAACCGGGAAACCTCTTAATACGAACGTATATTGAAGTTTATCGCGACCGGCTAACGTATTAATAATGGACATTTTGTCCACCTTCCTGGACAGGCATAGTCCGGGGCAAATCCCAACCAGGGTTTTCCCTTGGCGGGGACAAGGCAATTATTCCGCCTCGGAGGGAGGCCGATTAGGGGAGAAATTTACGGCGAAAACGGGACCATTGCGGGTGTCCTGCCGATCAACGGCCCCACCTTAAAACTTGCGGCACCCACCTGGGCTTACTCTTTTCCCCGCTCCGCGGACAATAGGTCGGCAAGGAATTCAGCGGCCGATTTACTTCACTTGGCGAGGGCGTGCTCGATGATTTCCCGAGGAACTTCATGTCCGGTCTCGACCGCCCCGATTTTTTTGGCCAGGACAAATTTGACTTCGCCGCCGCTGACTTTTTTATCCAACTTCATGGCGGCCAGTAACTGCTGGCGGCGGCGCGCATCCAGGCGAATCCGCGTGGGCAAACCGGTCTTGGCGAGCAAATCTTCAAGGCGGTTGGCTTCCGCTTCGCGCATCCCCAGCACCGCGCACGAAATATGGGCGGCCGCAACTTGGCCAATGGCTATCGCCTCCCCATGCAGGTATTTGCCGTAGCCTGCGGTCGCTTCGATGGCATGACCAATCGTGTGGCCGAAATTAAGAATGGCGCGCAACCCGCTTTCGGTTTCGTCCTGACCGACCACCTCGGCTTTGATTTCGCAACACCGGGCGATCACCGCGCCCAAGTTCGCCCGGTCCCGCCGCATCAATTTCGGCAAGTCACGTTCCAACCGGGCAAAGAGTTGCGCGTCGTAGATGATCCCGTATTTGATAACCTCCGCCATGCCCGCGCGGAATTCGCGTTCCGGCAACGTATCCAAGGCGCTCAAATCGCAAAACACCTGGCGCGGCTGATGAAAAGCGCCCACGAGGTTTTTGCCGGCTTTGAGATTAATCCCCACTTTGCCACCAACGGAGCTGTCAACCTGCGCGAGCAACGTGGTCGGGACTTGGACGAACGCCAGGCCGCGCAAATAGGTCGCGGCGAGAAAGCCCGCTAAATCGCCCACCACGCCGCCACCGAGAGCTAAAATGAAGGAATTACGTTCCAGGCGGTGTTCAGCCAGCTCGTCAAAGCAACGCTGAGCCATTTGCAATCGTTTGGCGGGTTCACCGTGAGGAACCGTGATCAGAAACGAATCGAATCCCGCCGCCCGCAAGCTTTGCTGAACCGCGGCGGCGTAGCGCGGCGCCACCTCGTCATCGGATACCACCGCGCACCGCGCCCCCAATTTCAAGCGCGCGCAAGCCTTGCCAATCCACGGCAGCAGGCCGGCGGCGATATGAATTTCGTAACTTCGAGCTCCCAGCGGCACGTTAACTTTGCGCATGGGCACACCATAACCCGAAGCCCGCGGCTAGGTCAAAAGAGAACCGCCAATCAAGGCGACCGCTGGGACGCGCGCAAGCTTAGCTGGCGCTCGCCAGATAGCGTTCGGCATCGATCGCCGCCGCGCAACCCATTCCGGCGGCGGTGATCGCCTGGCGGTACACGGAATCGGCGCAATCTCCCGCCACGAACACCCCGGGCACGCTCGTGCTGGAGCCGTGTTTGATCGTGACGTATCCGTGTTCGCCCAGTTCCACCTGGCCTTTGAAAATATCCGTATTCGGCGCATGGCCGATAGCCACAAAAACCCCGGCGCAATCCAAGGTCTGCTCCGCGCCGGTCTTCAGGTTTTTCAACCGCACGCCGGTCACTTTGTCTTGTTTAACATCTAGGACATCGGTAACCACGCTATCCCAAATCGGCTTGATCTTGGGGTTGGCCAACACGCGCTCGGCCATGATCTTCGAAGCGCGCAGGGTGTCGCGGCGGTGAATGAGATAGACCACGGAACCAAAACGGGTTAAGTACAGCGCCTCTTCGCACGCCGAATCGCCCCCCCCCACCACCACGAGCGGTTTATTGCGGAACACCGGCAAAGCCCCATCGCAGGTCGCGCAGTAGGTAACCCCCTTTTTCTCCAGCAGGGTTTCGCTCTCCAACCCCAAATGGCGATGGCCTGCGCCGCTGGCGATAATGACGGCTCTCGCCACCACCAACTCGCCGTCCACGGTCACCCAAAAGGGATTTTTGGTGAAATCGACCGATTCCACGACCCCAAACTTGACCCGGGCGCCAAATTTCTCGGCCTGCTTCTGCAGGCGTGTCATCAACTCGTAGCCGTCCACACCATCGGGAAAACCGGGATAATTCTCGACAATACTGGTGGTGGTCAATAAGCCGCCGGGGGCGACGCCGGTTAAAACCAGTGGATTCAGGTTGGCGCGAGCGGTGTAAATTCCCGCGGTCAAGCCCGCGCAACCGCTACCGATGATGACAACGTTTTCCATAGTTGTGTTATTATAATTATTAATTCGCTTTTAGCAAGCGGCAGCCACGGAGAGGGTCGCGTTTTTCCAGCCCCGCCTGGTTTTGAGTTTAAGCTTTTCTCCAGCATCTGAACCCGGCGCCTAAAAACACCACCAGGCTAATCCCGCTGAGGCCGGCGCCAAACCGAAACGCGCGATCGCGGTAGGCGATCACAACATGGTGTTCGCCAGCGGGCACCTCGAGCGCTTGAAAAGCATGATTGGCGCGCCAAATCGGCGTCTCCTTACCATCCACCTCGGCCTTCCAAGCCGGATAATGCGATTGGGCGATGACGAGCATGGCTGGCGCATCCGCGCCGGTGTCCGCTTCGATCCGGTGGTAGCCATAACGAACGTTTTCCACCCGCGCATTCGGCGCCGGCGACGCGCGCACCGAGCTTTGCGCTTCCAAGGGGAGATACACCACGCGGCGGGGCTCAAAATCCGGCGTTTGCAAGGCCCGCAAGGTGTTCGTGCGGTCAAGATACTTGGGCGCTTGGCCCATGGTCACCAGCGGCATACCGCTGTCGCGCCGCGACCATTTGACGACCGAATTGGAGGCGGTTTCACGCGTCACCGATAAAAAATCGGCCAACCGCGGCAGGGGTGGCGCGTTGGTGGCGTAAAACAGCTTTTGAACCTCGGCTTGCTCGCCCACTTGCAGCGTCGAGGAACCATTCAACTTGGGTACGCCTTCGAGCAAATTCAAATTGGACCATAGCGCCAGGCGTTTGCCGAGAAAATCGTCCATGTATTTGGGAACTTTGCTGCGCAGCAACAGATCTTCCGCCTCGGGACTGATCATGATCCGCCCCTCGCCCCAGCGCGGCGCCGCGCTCGCGGGCACCAAGCCGCGAGCCATAACGGAGCTGTCCAGCACTGGATTGGGCCAGGAGGTGTGGGTCAGAATATCGGTTAGCATCACCGCCACCAGCAGCCCTTGGCTCAACCCGCGCATCGCGGGGATTCGCGCAAAGGCCCACAAAGCCAGCGCGGCTACGAATAACAAGAGACAAGCGCCACGAACCAAGGTGTTTTTCCCGCAAGCTTCCAATTGATCGTAAGGCAATGGATGGCGGCCGGACCACCAAACGATGGCGGCCATGCCGCCCAAGGCCATAAGGCCGCAAACGACTAGAACCCGCCAAGTCCGCCGTTTTTCCGTGGCGGCTTCCAATTGAGGAATCACCATGGCGGCCAGCAGCGGCACGGTGAACGCGGCTAAAATGGCGAATTTGATGGGATATCGCGCCAACCCCAAAACCGGCAGAGTTTTCCGCAAAAGCGGATATAAAAAGCCATTGTCCCCAAGCGCCATCAACAAAGCCACCAAGGTCAACGCCGCCAGCGCCCATACGCGCGGTTGGCGCACGGTCAAAATCGCCGTCACCGCCAGAACAAGCATCCCCGCCCCCAGGTAGTAGGACAATAAAAACTCCTGCCCATTCTGGTAATAATGCGCCTGGAAATTAAGGTAATTATGTTGCAACGGAACCAGCAAATTCCCCCACCCCCACGATTGCATCGCCCATTTGGCCGTGGCGAATCCCAGACCGCGTTGGGATCGCGCCGCCAGCTCAAAAAAGGGCAACAACTGGACGGCGGCCAATCCGCTCGCACCCGCCACCGTCAGCAGGCTTCGCTTCCCCACCCCCCAAGCGGATCCCTCGCCCGAGCAAATCGCGAGGCCCGCCAGAACGGCCACAATCAACCACGTGAGCATCACCAATTCGGGCACCCCCACGAGCAATTGGAACGTCGCCGCCGCCGTGGCCAGCCAAGTATATCGCCCGCCTTCGCGCCACGCTTTTTCCAACCATAACACCAACCAGGGCATCCAGCCCAGCACCACCAGGTAATTGGGCCATTCCATGCAGGATAGCGTGGCGCCGTTGAAAACAAAGGCCAAGCCCGCCACGGCGGCGGCTAGCCGGTGGCCGGTCCAATATTCAGCCAGGGCGCGCATCCCCTGCCCGCCCAACCAGAGATGAGCCAGGCAAAAGACCCCCAACGACCAAGGCAAGGGCAACCCGAGATAAAAGAGCGAAAAAGGGTAGAATACCATGGTCCCCCATTGGGCGAGAAATGGCGCGCCGCAATTGCTGAGCGGATTCCATAGCGGCAGCTCGCCACGCCAAAAGGATTCGTGGGCGAAATGAATAAAGGGATAGCCTAGCACGCCATAGTCGCGCAAAAAGAAGGTCGAAGTCCCCAGCAAAATCCCGGGATATACCGCCGCCAGCAACAACGCCAGCAAACCGCCGAAACCCAGCGGCCCCGGCCATTGACGTGAATCCTGGTCAAACGCCCATTTGCTCATAGCCATCCTGAATTGCGACAGGCCTCTTAGGCTCTCCCTTTGAAACCTATGGTTTCCACCCCATTCGCGCCCGCGGCGCCGACCGCCGGATAACCCCGCGAGCTAGCGCATGATTCGCCGCGCCGCTTTTAGCAAGGCATCGGCTTGCGCCTCGGACCCGATGCTGATGCGCAGGAAATCGGTCACCGCCGGATCTTTGAACCAGCGGACCAGCACTTTTTGCTCCCGAAGTTTTTCGAGCCATTGCTTGGCGGGAAACCGAGGCGGGCGCACCAGGATAAAATTCGTCTGGCTGGGGTGCGTTTCAAAACCCAATTCCCCCAATTTCTGGGTGAGGCGTTCACGGGTGGCGATGATTTTTTTGAAATTGGCCCGGTAATACGGCAGGTTCTCCAGGGTGGCTTCCGCCGCCACTTGGCCCAGGCCATTCACATTATAGCTATCGCGAATCTTGTGCAGGGCCTCAATCAGCGGTTTGGCCCCCACGCAATACCCGATACGCTGAAAACAGAGGGAATACGCTTTGGAAAAGGTGCGCGCCACGATTACATTGGGGTATTTCAACGCCAGCGCCAGCGCGTTTTCGCGCGCAAAATCCACATACGCTTCGTCCAAAACCACCACGCCACGCTGGGCTTGGCAAATCGCCTCCAAATCAGCGCTGGCGTATCCCCGGCCGCTGGGCGCATTGGGGGTCGTGATGAAAGTCAGCGCCGCCTTGAAATTCCATTCCCCACCCCGGCGCAATTCCGCGACTCTGGGCAAACTGAAATCGGCGCCCAAGGGCACCGCATTAGCCGCCGCCCCATGGATCGCCACCAGCACGGGGTATAATGAATAACAAGGCCGCAAGAATTGCACCACGGCGGAAGCGGGAACTTTGGCCTGGGCGCCCGCGGGCGCGGGATCGGCAAAGCAGCGGACGAGCATGGCCAGCAACTCATCAGACCCGTTTCCGGCGATAATATTCTCCGGCTCGCAGCCGTGCAACCGGGCGAGTTTTTCGCGCAAACTCTGGGCTACGGGGTTTGGATAAAGACGGAAACGGTCATCGACCGCCGCTTTCACGGCGGTTAAAACCGCGGGCGCCGGTGGGTAAGGATTCTCGTTCGTGTTGAGTTTGACGAGACCGCTAATCTTCGGCTGTTCTCCCGGCACGTACGGCTGAAGCTTGGCCACGAGGGGGCGGATTAATTTCATGCCTCCTCCAATCGGATCGCCGCCGACCGTCCATGCGCATCCAAACCTTCCACTTCGGCGAATTTCCGCACCACGGCGAGCGACTTGGCGAGGGACTTGGCATCGTACTGAATGATGCTGGTGCGCCGCTGAAATTGGTCCACCGTCAACCCCGCGAACGACACGCCCGCGCCGCCCGTTGGCAAGACATGGCTGGGACCCGCCACATAATCCCCCAATACGTTCGGTGTAAAATGGCCGAGGCAGATGGCCCCGGCGGTGTGAAGTTTCCGCGCCACCGCATCGGGCTGACGGGTCATGATCTCGCAATGCTCGGGGGCCAGTTCATTCGCCAACGCGATGGCCGACTCCATCGAGTCGGTCTGAACCATCCAACCATTATCATCGAGCGCCTTGCGGATAAACTCCCGACGCTGTAATCCCGCGAGCTGACGTTCGATCTCGGCTTCCACCCGGGGAATCAAACCCGCCTCCGGCGTGGCCAACCAGGCGCGTTCGTGGCCGCTGCCATGCTCGGCTTGGGCCAACAGATCAGCGGCGATAAAAACGGGATTGGCCGTGCGATCGGCCAATATTAGCACTTCGCTGGGGCCGGGAAGCAAATCCACCGCCACCTGGCCAAATAACAGACGCTTGGCGGCGACCACGTAGGCGTTGCCGGGGCCAAAGATTTTCTGCGCGCGCTTGATCGTTGGCGTGCCATAAGCCAGCGCGGCGATGGCCTGCGCGCCGCCCAGGCGGTAAATTTCAGTGGCTCCGGCAATGTCCGCCGCATGCAACAGCGCTTCGTTCACCTTTCCGGTTTTCCCGCAGGGCGTGCAGACTACGATTTCCGGGCAGCCCGCCGCCGTCGCCAGAACTATGGTCATGAGCGCCGTCGAAACCAAGGGCGCCGTCCCGCCTGGGATATAAATGCCGACGCGCTGGAAGGGGTCGTACTTCTCGCCCACTTGACCGCCCTGAGCGTTTCTCGTCAGCCATCCCCGACGCAGGGATTGTTTGCTGAAGGCCAGGAGATTACGTTGCGCTTTGGCGATCGCCTGCCGCAAGGCCGGGGTGGCGTGGGACGCGGCCGCGCGCAATTCCGCGGGCGTGACGGCAAACTGCCGGGGAGTAAGCTTTACCCCGTCAAACCGTTGCGCAAATGCCACCAGCGCTTTGTCCTGATGCTCCCGCACCGCGTCAATGATTTCCTGCGCGCGCCGCTCGATCGTGGCGTCGAACAGGCTCGAAGGGGCGGTTAACTCGCGGCGTCGCGCCGCGAAATCTTTGTCCGTATGGCGAATGACATTCATGACCAAGCGGCAAACTACCCAAAAGCCGAATAAAAGTCAAAAGGTCGCGCGGCCAACGGGCGAACCGGTGGAAACACCGCCGGGAACGCCGCGCCGCCGGCTTAAAGGCGGGACGTCCCGCGCGGCGGATAAATAGCATGTATTCTTATAGTGTGTAGTAGCATATTTTATCGACTTTCAGGCAAACCCGGAATACATTGTCCGCATGGACGAAAACAGCGCTTATATGGCCTCGGGAAACAGCTCGGCCAACGAAAGCGCCGAAAACCAATTCCGGGTGGTGGTTGAAGGAGCGCCTAACGCCATTGTCATGATCGACGCGCGAGGCCGCATCGTGCTGGCCAATCCGCAAGCGGAAAAGCTCTTCGGCTACACCCGGGCCGAGCTGCTGGGCGCCACCATCGAGCGATTGCTGCCGCAGAAAAACCGCGCGCGGCACACTCATGACCGCGCCACCTTTCTCGCCAGCCCCCAAGCCCGCCCCATGGGAGCCGGGCGCGACTTGTTCGGCTTACGCAAGGACGGTTCGGAAGTGCCGCTGGAAATCGGCTTGAATTCCGTAAATTTCATGGGCGAAACCTTCGCCCTAGCCTCGATTATCGATATCACCGCCCGCCAGGCGGCGGAAGCCAGTTTGCGCGCCTCGTTACAGGAAAAAGACGTTCTACTGCGCGAAGTCCACCACCGGGTGAAAAACAACCTGCAAATGATTTCAAGCCTGTTGAAATTGCAATCGGGTCAGGTGGGCGATCCCGGCGCGCGCGCCATTTTGCAGGATAGCATGAACCGGGTGCACGCCATCGCCTTGGTGCATGAAAAACTGTATGGTCAAAAGGATCTTGCCCAACTGGATTACGGCGATTATTTGCGCGACTTGACGGCCTCCATCGCGCGCGCCTTTCTGGCGGATCGAAGCCAGATTCGCATCCAAGTCAAAACCTCGAAACCAGCGCCTGAGGTCGCCTGCGCGGTGCCCATTGGTGTCATTGTCAATGAACTGGTTTCCAACAGCATTAAGCACGCCTTCAAAGGGGGCAAATCCGGCCGGATCGACGTGGTCTTGTCCTGCCTGGCGCCCGATAGCCATGAGTTGATGGTGAGCGATGACGGCTGCGGCTTGCCTCCCGGCTTAACCCTGGAAAGCCACCCCTCCATGGGGTTGCGACTAGTGGGCTTGCTAGCGCGCCAAATCAACGGGAAACTGTCCTGGGACAACGCGCCCGGCGCCCGGTTTCGCATCGTTTTCAACCCCCTTTCTTAATACCCGCATGATCCTCACCACGGACACCAAAATCCTCATTTCGGAGGATGAATTGATTGTCGCGGACGATTTACGCCTGACGCTCGGACAAATGGGCTATCTTGTCACCGGCATCGCCACCACGGCTTCCGAAGCCATCCAACTGGCCTCCAAAACCCGGCCTAATTTAGTCTTGATGGATGTGAAATTACGCGGCCAAGGCGACGGCATCCACGCCGCTTCGGAGATTCGTCGGCATTTTGACATTCCCGTGATCTTTTTAACCGCCCACGCGGACACGGACACGATTCACCGCGCCAGCCGGGTGTTGCCCTATGGCTACTTGGTGAAACCATACGAAGAAAACGAGCTGCGGGCGGGCATTGAAATGGCCTTACGGTTGCATCAGGCGCAAAATCAATTTTCGCGTTTGGAGCGTTTCCTCTCCACCACCCTCGCTTCCATTGCCGAAGGCGTCATCGCGGTCGATTTAAACGCCCAGGTTTGCCACCTGAATCCGGCGGCCGAACGCCTGACCGGCTGGACGGCCAAGGAAGCTTGCGGCAAGCCCTGGCGCGAAGTCTTCTTACTCATGCACGCCGAAACCCGCCAACCGGTCGAGGACCCCATTGCCCGGGTCATGCAAGACCGCGCGGTATGGCAGGTGTCCGAACCCCGATTGCTGCGAACCCGCAATCACACCGAACTAGCCGTGCACGATTGCGCGGCGCCCATCATTGATGAGCGCGGCAATCTCACCGGCGTGGTGGTTACCTTTCGCGATTGCACGGAAGAAATCCGCGGAGAACAGGAAAAAAAGCGCGTGGAATCCCGCCTGATGCAAACGCAAAAACTGGAGAGCCTGGGTCTCCTGGCGGGTAGCTTCGCCCACGATTTCACTAATATCCTCGCCTCCATCATCCCCTGCGCCGAAATGCTGGAAAACGCCTTGGCGGCCGATTCGGCGGAGCACGTCCTCGCCAAAAACATCAAGCAAGCCAGTCTGAACGCCGCGGATCTATGCCATCATATTTTGACCTTTGCGGGCAAAGGCAAACGGACGGCGGAACCCATCGAGCTTAACCGACTGTTGTCGGAAACCATCAACTTGATCCACAACTCCATCAGCAAGCAAGCCCGCTTGAATCTGGATCTCGATCCAACGAATCCGCCCATTCAAGGCGATCCCAGCCAACTGCGGCAATTGGTCATGAATTTAATCATCAACGCCTCGGACGCGCTCGAGGGGAAACCCGGCGCCATTCATGCCCGAACGTTTCAAGACTACGCAGGCCGGGATTGGCTCAAAACCGCCGTCGTCAGTCCCGATCTGCCGGAGGGGAATTTTGTGTTTTTGGAAATTCGGGATACCGGTTGCGGCATGCCGGCCGCGACATTGGCCAAAATCTTCGATCCTTTTTTCACCACCAAAAACTTCGGGCGCGGACTGGGGTTGGCCGCGGCCCACGGCATTGTGCGCGCCCATAATGGCGCGCTGCACGTGAGCAGCACCCCGGGAGCGGGCACCGTTTTCACCATCGCCTTCCCCACCGGCGTCCACCCCGCTCATAAGACGCCCCCAAGTCAGGCCGCCCTGTCGAATTGGCAAGGCCACGGCAAGGTGCTGCTTGTCGATGACGATTTTCTCGTCCGGGACGCCATGCGGCATGTGCTCCAAGCCCTCGGCTTTGAAGTCCACGCCGCCGCCAATGGCCCGGAAGCCCTCGAAATGCTCCAAGCGGAAGACGGAGAATTTCGCTTGTTACTCGCGGATTATACCATGCCGCAAATGGACGGCATTGAGCTCATCCGCCAAAGTCGGCGGCTGTACCCTCGCCTGCCCGCCGTGCTCATGAGCGGCCTCGTGGACGCGGCCTCCAATCTACAACCGGGCGAGACGCACGCCCTCCACACACTACAAAAGCCCTTCACCACCGCCACGTTGCGCGCCGTTTTACGGCAGGCGATGGAAGCGGAAAAATAAACCGTCTATTTTTTAATAATCGTGGGCAAGCTCGCGGCGGCGATGGCTTGGCCGTGGCGCTTATCTTTTTCGCTCGGCGTCTGGAATTCGATCCGGCCGGCCAGGGCCGGAAATTCCACGCGCAACACCGCGCTCGCCCAGGAGAGAATGATTTCGCCGCCCGCGCCTGAAGTCACCCGGCCCAAGATGAGCAGGTGGTTGAAATCGTAGAATTCGGCGTAATGCGCCACCGCGTACCCGAGATAAATGCCGATGGTTTCGTAGATTTTCCGGGCGCGGGCATCCCCTTCCGCCATGAGTTTCTGGACTTCCTTGAGTTTTTCCGGCAACGGCATCTCCTTGGGCAACGCGATGCCCGCGGCGGGCAGCAACCGGCCCACGGCCTGTTGCGAGAAATACTGAACGCCACAACCCGCGTCGCCGCTCCACTCATCCGCCGGCGCCTTAGGCGAATAATCCACGGGCGCGAAGGCCAATTCATTGAGCCAAGAAGTAATATTGCCATCCTGTGTCACATAGCCCGCCGCTTGGCTAGTACCCAACGCAACGCCCAGCACGCCATTACGCTGCAACGACATGGACCCCGCCAGCGCGGTGACTTCCCCGTCGTTGACCACTTCCAAAGGAATGCCATTCCAGGCCTTCTGAATTTCGAAGAACATGTTTTTCACCCGTTTTTCGAACAGCTCGGCGGGCACACCGCGAAACAGGGAGGCGACCTTGACCCGATTATTCACGTACACCCCGGCGGCGCTGCCACCGATGGCGTCCACCCGCGGCAAGTGCGCGGCGGCCTTGCGCAAGGAATCCATGACCCCATCGATGTGATATTGGGGATCGGGCTGATGATAGGGGTCCCACAACGTTTCCTCGCTGAATACCACCTCTCCCTCGCGAACGGCGGCAACTTTGCGATCGCTGCCCCCTAAATCGAAACCGATGCGGCACCCATCCAAATGGCGTCCCAGCGGCGTGGTCGCGGCGCGTTGCGGGGGCAAATCCTTCGTGGATACCACTTCAAACGGTTTCTCGTACACGCGGTTCCCCATTAGATCGGCGTCGAACTTGCCCGCAGCCGTGCCGGTAAAACGCTGCTGGAGCTTTTTGGTCAACGCCACGGGGCCATCGACATAAACCCGGAACCCACCGCGCGACCACAGTAAAAACTTCACCAAGCGCTCCAGCTGGAAAAAATTATTATCCGCGTGGGGATGGTTTTCCGGGAGCAAATCCATCTGATGATGAAACACCGAGCCGTCGGTTTGTTCCAAGGCAATCCGGGCTTTAACCGGATGTCCGGAAGCCTGGGCGGCGGCGCGAAAAGCGCGAAAAGCGAGGGCCGCGGGTTTAAACTGGGGATCTAAGGCGGGTTGGAGTTTGGCGTCAGCGCTCAAAAGGCTATTCATAGTCTAAACAAAATCTCTAAACGAACGTTCAATCACTTGGTTTCGGCGTCAGCTTCGCCGGGCTGGAAGACCGGCAAGCCGACCTTCCATCGGATGGCGATTAGCCTGAGTATCAAAACCACCCCGGTGCTGATCAGCATGTTCTTTTGCTGGCCCAGGGAAAGCCACGCCAACCCGATATAAACCGTCGCGCCAACAAGCGCGGCAGTGGCATATAAATAAATCTGCGGGCGGAAGACCAGCGGAATTTCACCGGATAGAATGTCCCGCAGGATGCCGCCGGACACTCCGGTGATGACGCCGATGGTGATGGCGATGGCGGAAGCCATGCCGTAATCCAGCGCTTTGCGCGTGCCTAAAATGGTGTACAGCGCGAGCGCGAAAGCATCCGCGATCAGCAATTCGCGCTGCAGCGACACGAAAAGTCGCGTCACCAGAAACGCGGCGATCGCCCCCGATACCGCGTTGAGCAAAAAGTACGGGTCGCGCATCCAAACCACCGGCGTATCCCCCAGCAGCAGGTCGCGCATGGTGCCGCCGCCAAACGCGGTGACCACCCCCAACACAATGACGCCAAACAGGTCCACCTGTTTTCCGCGCGCCGCAAGCACACCACTGATGGCGGAAACAAAAATGGCGAAATGCTCAAGTGCATATTGCATGGAAATAAAAAACCACCCCAGCCTACACCCCTAATTTTTGTTTTACCGCGGCGAACTTAGTCAAGGCGAATTCCAAATCCTGGCGCGAATGAGCGGCGGAGAGCTGGCAACGGATGCGCGCTTTGCCCTGGGGCACCACGGGATACGAAAACCCGGTCACATACACCCCTTCGGCGAGCATTGCCTCCGCGAATCGGCCCGCCAGCGCGGCTTCGCCGAGCATGATGGGCACGATCGGATGCTGGCCCGGCAGCACGGTAAATCCGAGCCGGGTGATGCCTGCGCGGAAAAATCGCGCGTTCCGCTCCAGGGTGTCGCGCAACTCGGTGGAACGTCCCAGCAACTCCAACACTTTGAGCGTGGCCCCGGCAATGCTGGGGCAAAGGGTATTCGAAAACAGGTAGGGACGGGATCGCTGGCGCAACAGTTCGATAATCTCCCGCCGGCCGCTCGTATACCCGCCGCTGCCACCGCCCAAGGCTTTGCCCAGGGTTCCGGTGATGACGTCAATCCGCCCCATCACCCCGTGATGCTCCGGCGTGCCACGGCCGTGTTTACCCATAAAACCGACCGCATGCGAATCGTCCACCATGACCAAAGCCTGGTATTTATCGGCCAGATCGCAGATGGCGGGCAAATTGGCCAGGCTGCCATCCATCGAGAACACGCCGTCGGTGGCGA
>DBTJ01000189.1:0-142 GCA_002306985.1 Verrucomicrobia bacterium UBA1319 | reverse complement strand
AGAACACGCCGTCGGTGGCGATCATTTTGAACCGCGCCGCGGCGGCATCCTTCAACTTGGCCTCCAAATCCGCCATGTTATTATTGGCGTAACGATGGCGCTGGGCTTTGCACAGGCGGACGCCGTCGATAATGCTGGCGTG
>DBTJ01000107.1:88788-102647 GCA_002306985.1 Verrucomicrobia bacterium UBA1319 | reverse complement strand
CGTTATTACATTGTCAACGTACTAGTCCATGAGATTTCCCGCGCAACGGACGGTTCGTTTTTTGTGTCGTCCATAATGTATGAATAATAAGCGGATGCGCACGACTAATCGAAGGGGGATATCAGGATGAGATTAAAGCACACCGCACTCCGGGCCTTTGGCCAGGTGAAAGAAACCTGGTCGCAAAACCCACGTCCATTCTGAGAGCCCGCACTCACCCGGTTTTGTTGCCAGAATTTAACTTAAGAAAATTGAGCTTTCACAAAACCCACCCTATACTGGGTTCGTGTTGGTGGATAACCATTTATAAATACCATGTCGAATGCCTCGTTAAACCGGATCAAAGGGTGTTTTTTTGTCTTGCTTGGAAGCTTAGTGCTATGGAATGCCGGAACGGCTAACTTGCAGGCTGCGAATCGCCATGTGGTTCTCATCACGATTGACGGATTTCCCGCCTCCCTCTTTTGGAATACGAATACGCCCATTCCCAGGTTACGACAACTAGCGGCTGAAGGGGTCGCGGGCGAGGGAATGCTCCCCATCAATCCAACGGTTACCTGGCCCAACCACACCGCGATTGATACCGGCGTTCGCGCAGACCGGCATGGGGTCTTGTTTAATGGAATATTAAAACGCGGCCTGCCAGGCGAACCGGTCAAAGTCGACCCCTATGTCGATAAAGTCGAACTGGTGGCGGTCCCCACCTTGTACGACTTATTGAAAGAAAAAGGCTTCCGCACGGCATCCATCGATTGGCCCTGCACGCGGAATGCCGCCACGATCGACCTCGATTTTCCGGATACTCCCGATAATGTAAAATACACTTCCCCGGCTTTTCGGCGCGAACTGGTTGCGCGCGGTATTCTGGCCGATGAAACGGATGCCTCGTTTGACGCATTGTCCGGGCCGGGTCGGGACGAAGCTTGGACTCAAGCGGCGTGCTATGCGATTCGCCAGTATAAACCTCAATTCTTGCAACTCCATTTACTCAATACAGACAGCACCCATCATCGATATGGCCCCGGTACTCCCGCCAGCCTTACCGCGCTAGCCTTAGCCGACACAAAAGTTGGGCAGGTGTTGGATGCCTTAAAATCGGCGGGCATTCATCGCCGGACGAGTGTCTTGGTGGTTTCCGATCACGGCTTCGCCGCCGCCACCAACCTGCTAAATCCCAATGTGCTGTTACGACGGGCCGGTTTGTTGGAAGCGGACGCCAAAGGAAAAATCCTCAAGGCGAAGGTCCAAGTGATTCCCGAAGGCGGCTCCGGTTTTGTCTATTTGACCGATCCAGCCACGCAGGCGGAGGATCTTAAAAAAGTGCGCGAGTTATTCCAAAAGCAGGAGGGCATTGCTGAAATCGTTGAACCCAGCCAGTACGCCCAGTATGGCTTTCCCTCGGTCCAAACGAATCCTGGAATGGGCGATTTGGTCGTGGGCGCTCAGGATGGCTATGGCATTTCCGGTTCCGCCGCTGGAGACGAAGTGGTGGTGCCCATCAAAGGCAATGTCAGCATTGGCTACCACGGATACCTTGCCACCAATCCAAAAATGAAGGCCCTCTTTATCGCCTCGGGCCAGGGAATCAAGCGGGGCGAAAAAATCGGGATGGTTAAGAACATCGATATCGCCCCAACCATCGCGCATTTGCTAAAACAACCAATGCCCGATACGGATGGCAAAATATTATTCGAAATTTTGAATTCTGAAAAATAGCCATTCGCTGGGTTGGAGGGTTGCGATAGCCATAGGGGAGCGGGGCTTAAATCCGATCGCGCTTCCCGGTAGCGAGAGCCACCGCGTAGCCATGCTTGGTCTGGCTTGTCATCGACCCGAGGTTTGATTACTATTCGCGTAATATGAATCGTTTCTTTGGGCCCCGGCAGGGGGATGGATGGCGCCCTTTTGCGAATGGATTTCATGGGCTGCCTATGCTGGTGGTGGCCATGGCGTTGGTGCTTAGCTCCGGTTGCTCGGTTCGGCGTATGGCCATCAACAAAATGGGTGACGCCCTATCCGGCAGCGGCACGACTTTTGCCAGCGACGACGATCCGGAATTGGTGAAGCAAGCCGTACCCTTTAGCTTGAAGCTCATCGAAAGCCTGCTGGCGGAAACACCCCGCCATCAAGGTTTGTTACTAGCGGCCACCAAAGGGTTTACCCTCTATTCCTATGCTTTTGTGCAAACGGAAGCCGATTTGGTTGAGGATAAGGACTTACAGGCCGCGACTGAATTGCGAGATCGCGCCCGGCGGCTGTATTTGCGCGCGCGCGGGTATGGCCTGCGGGGGCTGGAGGCGCGCCACCCCGGGATTGAGCAGCGTTTGCGGAAAGAGCCGCGAAATGCGGTGCGCGACTTGCATCTAGAAGATCTGCCTTGGGTGTACTGGACATCCATCTCTTGGGCGGCGGCTATCAGTTTGTCCAAAGATAATCCGGATTTAATCGCGGACTTGCCGACGGTGGAAGCCTTGGTGGATCGGGCCGAAAATCTTTGCCCGGACTATGATTCAGGGGGGTTGCAGTCCTTTCTCATTAATTTTGAATCCGTGCGCCAGCATCGGCAAGGGGATCTTAAGGCGCGGATTCACGCTCACTACCAACGCGCCATGGAAATCTCCAAAGGCGCGCTCGCCAGCCCGCTGGTCTCCTATGCGGAAGCCATCTCGGTGCAGAACCAGAATTTGGCGGAATTCGAAACACTGCTAAACCAAGCCTTGGCGTTGGATGTGGATGCGCATCCGATTTTCCGTCTGGAAAACCTCATTACGCAACGGCGCGCCAAATGGCTCCTGGGTCGCAAGGATCAGCTTTTCTTGATTACCGAAAAGCCGGTTGAGACCCAATAACGGCCCGCTTGCGACCGGGGAGGAAATGGGGACCATGGAACGATGGGCTTGTTTCATCGGGGCATGAAGCCTAGGATATCAGGCAGATAAATGGCTGGCATTTGGAATTTAGTGTCGTTGGTCAATAACGCAAAGCAAACCGTGGGTTCTTTTCAAAAGATCCAGGGGCAAATGACCAACTGCAAAGAAACGTTGAACAAGGTTCAGTCGGACCTCGTGCAGCGGGATTATGACCGTGCGGCCGCGGGTAACCCCCAAGCGCAATTCGAGATGGGAGAGCGGTTTTATCAGGGCAGCGGCGTGGGACGCGATTTTGGTCCGGCGGCGGGATGGTTCGCATTAGCCGCCAACCAGGGCCATCCCGATGCCCAGAGAAATCTGGCGTTCATGCTTTTCTTAGGCCGGGGGGTGGAGATGGATTTGGCTGAAGCGTATAAATGGATTTGCCTAGCCGCCCAGCATGGCCGCCCGGATCTTCAGGAAGCCCGCCGCAAAATGGCCGCGAAGATTCCGCCCGCGGCGGTGCAGGAAGGCGAACGACGCGCCGGTCTTCCCCAACGAACGCCTTAAGCGCGAGTTACCTTGCCAACCGGCGGGGCGTTTCACGAATGATGCTTTTATTTGCTTTGGTATAGAGCGACCACAAACTTGCCCGCCGTGAGCGCCCCTTTTCAGCCCATTCCGAGGGGTGGCGAATGAATTGCTTGCCACACGGAAACCAAACAGATAAGTATCCATTTTCGCCATGGCACTTTTCAAAAGTGCGATGGATACCCGTTTAAGCTAATATGGTGGCAAAAGTAATTTTATTGATATTCGCGGCCTGGTTGGAAGGGCGATTGGTAGCCGGGGAACCTCTTCCCAACGGAACCGTGCTCACCCCTGTGTTGAGCGCCAAAATCGACGCCCTCTTTGCCCCATGGAACAAGCCGATGTCCCCCGGCATGGCGGTGGCGGTGATTTCCAACGGCCTGGTTTTGCATCAGCGCGGCTATGGGATGGCCAATCTGGAACAGCATATCCCGATTACCTCCGCGACGGTTTTCGATGCCGCGTCCGTAGCCAAACAATTCACCGGCATGGCGCTGGCGATGCTGGTGAAACAAGGCGCGATGCGCATGGATGAGGACGCGCGAAAATACGTTCCGGAAGTACCCGACTTTGGCCGCGTCATCACGCTCAACCACTTAGTCCATCACCTGAGCGGCCTGCGTGACTGGCCGATCATGCTTAACCTGGCGGGTTGGCGGTGGGAGGATGTGATCACTTTTAATGACACCATGGAGATGTTGAAACACCAGCGTGACCTCAATTTCCCCCCCGGCGATACCTACTTGTATAGCAACACGGGGTATAACCTACTCGTCGCCGCCATGGAACGAGCCACCGGCAAACAGTTTTCGCTATGGACAGAGCAAAACCTGTTCACTCCCCTGGCCATGACTCACACTCATTTTCATTGCGAACAAAATGAGGTGGTAGAAAACCTGGCGCAATCTTACCGTCCGACAGGCGATGGCAAATTCGAAAAAGTATCCAATAATTTGACGGCTGTGGGATCGAGTTCCCTCTTCACCACCATTGAAGACTTAACTCGGTGGCTGCGTAATTTTGGGGAGGGACGCATCGGCGGCACCGAAGTGATTCAAATGATGAAACAAGAAGGGGTTTTGAATAACGGCGGCAAGACCGGGTATGGTTTGGGTTTGGCGGTGGGTGACTATCATGGATTGGAAATGATAAACCACACGGGCGGCTGGGCTAGTTTCGCCAGCTTGGTGTTATACTTTCCCCGGCAAAAAACCGGCGTTGCCTTGTTAAGCAATCTTGGGAGTGTGGATCCCTATGGCTTGGGACTCCAAGTCGCCGAAATCTGCTTGGCCGAAGAACTGAAAATCGCCAGCCATACCGGAAACACCAATGAACCCGCGGCGAAACCAGCGCTTACCCTTACCCTGGAACAATTGGCTGCTTACGCGGGGGCTTACCTCTGCACCACCAAGGGAGTCGTCCGGCGTGTCACCTTACAGGACAATCGGTTATGGTATGTGCGCGGGGCGCAATCCAAAAGCGAATTGCTCCCCGTGAGCGAAGGCAATTTCCTGCTCGCCGGCGGCTCGCGCAAAACGGAAGTCCGCTTCTCAGCCCTCCCCTCCGGCACCGGACTCCAAATGCGAGTGCTCACGGAAAACGAAGGTCCATTGACGTTTTTGCCCGTCGCGGAAAAAACCTATTCCGCCCAAGACTTGGCGGAATACGCCGGGGTATATCGCAGTGAGGAACTAGATGCCCGGTATGCGGTGTGGGTTCAGGGCGGCGCGTTAAAAGTGCGTTCGGTGCGCAAACCGGACCAGCTTTGGACTCCGCACCCCGAATGCCAAGATGTATTCACGGTGCCAGGCCCGGCGCAAATCCGGTTTCAACGCGATGACCGGCACAATATTGTTCATTTATATTACAGTGACGAACGCAATTGGAATGTTCGTTTTGACAAGCAATAATATTTATATTGTTTTGCTTTAACCTTATTTGCCGCCGGAATATCCCGATTTAAACCGGTTGCCTTACTCAATGGTTTCCCGGTCTTGCCAAGACCGGCTGGCCGACATAGTGTTCCATCCATGCGCCCCGATAATATACTACTCGTGGCAGATAGTGTTCACGACGCCGATATGCTCTACGCCATGGGTATGTTCGTGCCTGATCCCTTTATTTATCTGCGCATCCAGGGGCAAGCCTATGCTATTTTAAGTGATTTAGAGCTGGATCGCGCCCGCAAAAAAGCCCGGCACTGCCGAATCGTCTCGCTCAGCCAATGGCGGCGTTTACTCGTGAAACAAGGGTGTGATCAGCCTGAAACCTGGCAAATTATCACCGCGTTTTTGAGGGAAAAAGGGATTAAGAAATTACGTGTGTCAGCGAAATTCCCGTTCGCCCTCGCGCAGAAGTTGGAACGGCACAAAATCAAATTAAAGCCGGATGCCCAGGGATTGTATCCCCAGCGCCAGTTCAAGACCACCAGCGAGATTAAGAAAATCAGCGCCTCCTTGATCATGGCCGAGGTGGGATTGGCGGAGGCGTTTCAAGCGCTTAAAGTCGCCAAGATCACGCCCTCCGGCAAACTGCAATACCGGGGGGCGCCACTGACTTCGGAAAAGTTGAGATCCATCATTGAAGTCGCTATCTTGCAAGCAGGTGGAGTAGCGAACCACACGATCGTCGCAGGCGGGCGACAGGCTTGCTATCCCCACGAGTTAGGCAGTGGCATTTTGAAGGCGGGACAACCCATTGTGATCGATATTTGCCCGCGTTCCCAAAAAACGGGTTACTTTGGCGACATTTCACGCACCGTGGTCAAAGGACGCGCCAGCGAAGCCGTGCGTAAATTGCACGATACCGTCGTGCGAGGCCAAAACTTGGCCTTTTCGCAAATGCGTCCGGGCACCCGGGGTAGCGAAATCCACCAAAGCATTGTTACTTATTTTGAGCGTGAAGGTTATAGCACGGGAAAAAAACACGGCCGGATGCAGGGCTTTTTTCACGCTACAGGTCATGGCGTGGGACTGGAAATCCACGAAACTCCCCACCTGAATCCCTGCTCACAGGATATTTTAAGCGCCGGACACGTGGTCACCGTGGAGCCTGGGCTCTATTTCACAAGCCTAGGTGGCATGCGTTTGGAAGACATGGCCTGGATAACCCCGGAAGGACCCAAAAACCTGACCCGCTTTGAAAAAACGCTGGAAATCCCTTGAAGTCAGCTGTTTCAGCCACCCAACCCCTCGAATTGGATTGGCAAAACTCCGAGGCTTTCTTGCCTATGAGTTTGGGAATTGACACCGAAATCGGTGCCCGCCACTGACCCTAAGGGGCCTTGAAGACCATCCTATGCCCATCTTCTTTATCCCCACCTGACGCAGGGCATATGAGCCAAACAGATTCGTCAAAAAGGCGATCCAGCAACGGGTATCGGGCAGCGGAGGATAAATCATAAGACACTGGATACCTGTGAAGTAGGACTTCTCAAAGTGGACATAACGAACCATTGCGAGCCGAATGTGCCCGCACATCCAGCGGAATGAAGGGCTTAATGTGAGGCTGATCCTGTGGCTTTTTACCAGTGACTCGGCCCCCCCTCAAGGCTGGTTTCATGCGAACGATTTTGACACACTGGCATACGGAATAAACGCGCTGTCATTACCCTAAAGATCTCAATGTGGCGTATTCGTAGTCCTCGCCAATATCTACTCCTTAGTCCTAACCCGTCTTCGCCAATAGGGTCTCCTGAGTGTAAGTCTCATCTTAACTTAGGTTGAAGCTTAGGTCTACAGTCAGATCTTGCGAGAGCTTACAGAGTAAATTGCGCGTCGATGTCGACAACAATCAGGCGATGGCAAGTTCGGTTGGCTGCCTACGTCAATCCATTCTCAAGTTAACCTGATGGAATGGAAGACGATCGACTTCCAAGCGACGATGCGCAAACCCACAACACCCACTCGAGCAAGCCCGTGATGCGGCAAATGTATCTGCCTCTCGATGAGGGAAAAATGCGTCCAGAGAATGGCCGAACTAGTTAAATGCCGAATCAATCCGTCCCGGAACTCCCGGGTCGGATTCATAATATTCGGAGCCAGGTTCAGAGGCGAACGCAACCACGGCCCTAAAGAAAACAATTTAAATCAAGTCAAAGTCAATAATGTTCGCTTATTCGGCTTTGACAAATATTTAAAAGAGCTCATGTTGAGACGAAAGCAACACCCTTGAAGAGAATTTGAAAGCTATGACTGCTTCCCGCGTCAATATTGCTCCAGGCGGGCTACCGGCCTCGGCGGACGGTGCCGTTATCGTCCCCCTTCACCAGGATCATCCGAATGCTTCCGGTTTGGCCACTAGCGCTCAAAAATACGCTTGGCATTCGTTGTCCCGGGAGGAACCGCCGAAACGTGACGCCAAAGAGCGGCAGGCCGATTTCCGCGAGATCTACCAATTATTCGATCTGGAAACGGTCAAAGCCCAGGCCGCGCGCTGCATTCAATGCGCCATGCCCTTTTGCCGACTCGGATGTCCATTGAGCAGCCGGATTCCGGAGTGGCTGGCTTTGGTGGCTGAAGGCCGTTTTCTGGAAGCGGCGGAAATTTCTCAAGAAACCAGTAGCATGCCGGAAATTTGCGCGCGCGTTTGCCCCCAAGAGCGATTGTGCGAAGGCGCTTGCTTATTGTTGGAACGAGCTGAGCCCGTGCCCATTGGCGCCATCGAAAAATTTATCAATGAATTCGCCTTTGAACATGGCGGCGCAACGGCCGCTCGGGTTATGCCCAATGGCAAGTCAGTGGCGGTGGTTGGCTCCGGACCGGCGGGTATATCTTGCGCGGATGCCTTGGCCAAACTGGGCTATGCGGTGACGGTGTTCGAAGCCAAACCCCGCGCTGGCGGCTTGCTAGTCAATGGCATTCCGTCCTTTAAACTGCAAAAGGAAGTCGTGGATCGCCGCTTGGATTTACTCATGAGGCGAGGCATCATTTTCCGCCATCACACCACCATCGGCCAGGATTTGCCATTGGCAAAACTATTGGAAGAATATGACGCCGTGTTCCTTGGACGCGGCGCGCAACACGCCCGCAAACTCGACGTACCCGGGGGAAATCTAAAAGGATCGTGCTTGGCGCTGGATTTTCTGATCGCGCAGAACTTAGGCCCCGCTTCGAATTATCCATCCGTGCCCATTGAAGGACGCCAAGTCGTGGTGCTGGGCGGCGGTGATACCGCAATGGATTGCTTGCGGACCGCGATTCGCGGTGGCGCGCGGAAAGCCACCTGCGTATATCGGCGGAATGAAACGCATTTACCGGCGAGCCATCGGGAATATCGGAATGCCCTGGAAGAGGGGGCGGAATTCCTGTTTATGGCTACCCCCTTGGAACTCGTCGGCAACCCCCAAGGCGAAGTCACCCAAATCCGACTGGCGCGCACTGAATTCGGCGAACCGGACGCCCAAGGCCTTCGCCAGCCTCACGCCGTGCCCGGCTCGGATTTTTTCATTCCGGCCGAAGTGGTGTTGGTCGCTTTTGGTCTCGATCCCACGCCGTTTCCCGACAGCCCGGAATGGTTGGATATCCAGGTCAATGAACTGGGCGGTGTGGCGGTCGATGAAAACCAGATGACGAGCGTGCCGAAAGTATTCGCCGGCGGCGCCCAAGTGAACGGCGCCAACCTGGTTGTCTATGCCGTGCGCGATGGCTATCGCGCCGCCGCGGGCATTCACCGTTATTTATCCGGTAAAGCATGACCACGCGCGAATTGCGAACGGGTTACCGCCGAGTTGCCTAGCCGGAGGTGGTAATGCCCGCCAAGGATCGCCACTTAATCATCGGATCATCCGTAAAAATCGACCGCAAATAGGCGGTATCCACAGTCTTGGTTGCGCGACTGGCCGCATCGAATCGCTTCTCATAATCCAAAACGTTAGCGGCATGCACCGCCGTCAAGGTGGTGAAACCATCCGGAGCGCTCTGCTGTGGATTATGGTGATAGCCGATGGCATCCAAAATCGGATAAGGGAGTCCCCAGTTGGCGAGCAGGTAAGCGCCGATTTCCGCGTGAGTGGCCCCCAGCACTTCCTGTTCGGATTGCCAAACGGGTTTGCCCTTGCCGGCGGCCCCGGCCGCAATCCGGTCGGTGAGCTCAGGCAGATTGTCCGCCAGTAACAACCGGCCGACATCATGCAGCAATCCGGCGGTATAGGCTTCGTCGCCGTGGGTGATATCCCCCGTTTCTTCGCGCGCAATCCACCGGGCAATGTTGGCCACCCCGACCGAGTGCAACCAGAACTCGTCCATCGAAAAGGAGCGCGCTTTGCTGCCGTTGAATTTCGAAAACAGCTGGGAAAACAAGATGAGCGATTTGGTTTGCGCCGCGCCCAGGAACATCACCGCCTCGAAAGCAGTCGTGATTTGGCGCGCCAGGGCGAAAGCCGTCGAATTGACAATGCGCAATAACGTCGCGCACATGGCCAAATCATGCGAAATATGCACGGCCACATCCTCCAGCGACGACTCGGACGATTGCAGTTTTTGGCATACCTCAACATACAGGCTGGGAATGCTCGGCAGACGGGTCATTCGCTCCATCAGCGTTGTTAAACGGCGGTTCTGACGCCAATCGTCCAGCAAGAGCGCGCTGCGAATTGCCCACTCCAAAGTCTCCCCCTGCAAGTGCGTAGCCAGCGACGGGCAAGGTCGCCCACGAAATAAAATCGGCTTTTGGAATAATTCCGCGTCCCGAAACACCAGCACTAAACTAGCCGAATTCTTGGCGGCTAAACGGTCGAGAATGGCGGTGTCTTCCGCGCTGGAAACATGCTGCCCGAGGATCACCACGCGAAAGTCGGTTTCAGCCCACAACTGAGTGGCTTGGGCAAGATCCCCCGCGAAAACCGTCTCCGAAAAAAAACCGCGCGACTCGATTCGTTGGCGCCAGCGATTAAGTTCCGCGGGATCCATTTCAATTATTAAAACCGGTTTGCTCATGATAAAAGCCTGCCCTAGCCATCTTTGTCCGCATTGAAATCAGTGGCGCTAATCTTACATAGGTTTTCCCGCTCGTCTATGACGAATGAATGCCTGTTCACATGAAAAAAGCCGCTCAAACACTTTGAGCGGCTTTTCGATACGGCGTAAAGTCGGCCGGCTATTTCATAAAAAACAGCACGAGTATTTGCGCGGTAAGCACGCGCAGTAACATGGTCAGCGGATAGACCGTGGCGTAGGAGACCGAGGGGGCGTCCGAACTGGTAATGGTATTGGCAAACGCCAGGGCCGGCGGATCGGTCATGCTACCGGCGAGCACGCCGCATAGGGTCATGTAATTGGTTTTATAAGCGGCCCGGGCCACGATCCCCACGATGAGCAGCGGCACCAGCGTAATTAAGGCGGCGTACCCCATCCAAACCAGCCCCGGCCCCGTAGTGAGGGTCTCAATAAACTTATCCCCCGCTTTCAAGCCCACGCAAGAGAGGAACAACGTGATGCCCAATTCCCGCAGGATGAAATTCGCGCTTTGCGGCATGTACCAAATAATCGGCCCGATTCGGCCCAGGCGGCTCAGGAAGATCGCGGCCAGCAGCGGCCCGCCAGCGAGCCCTAGTTTGACCGGCGCGGGCATGGAAGGAAATTGAACCGGCCAACTGCCCACCAGAATGCCCAGGGCTATGCCGACAAAGATGGGAACCACTTGGGGATGGTTCAGGAATTTTGACGAATTACCCAACTGCGCCGAGGCGCGCTGAATGCCCGATTCATCGCCCACCACGATCACCGCGTCGCCAAATTTCAAATCAAACCCCGGAGTCGGAGTGAATTCAATTTCACCGCGGTTAATGCGGGTGATTTTCACGCCGTGAGTGCCGTCCAAATCCAAATCCTCAATCGCCTTGCCGAGCACGTCTTTGCGCGTCACGATCACGCGCTGGGTCATCACATGGCTGGGAACTGACTTCAAATCGAGCATCGCCACTTCGCCAATGACCATCCGGATTTCTTCCAATTTATCCTGCGGCCCGACGGCTAAAATCGTGTCCCCGGTGTTAATAATGGAATCGGGCTTGGCAACTTTGACCTCTTTGCTTTTAAAAATGCGGGAAATCACCACCCCCGACTCAGTCAGCCCGGGAATTTGCTTGATGGTTACGCCATTCAAATTGGCATTTGTAACGGTGAGATTGAGTGTGAGGACTTTATGGATATTGGCTTGTTGTTGCTTGGCGAATTCCAATGATTCATTGGCAGGCGAAATGCGGAATAGCAGTCGAACCAATCCCATCGTCAAAATAATACCCATGATACCGAAGGGATAGGCGACCGCGTAACCCAAACCGGGCATTTTCCCCATTTCTTCCGTAAAACTGGGGAGACCTTTCAAGGCCTGTTGCGCGGCGCCCAACGCCGGAGTGTTCGTGGTGGCTCCCGAAAACAAACCCACCGCGATTTCCATATTGATGCCGCCGAGGTAAAAAATCGCCAAGGTCACCAGCGCCCCCAGTAACACAATGGAAAAAGCCATGAGGTTTAGGGGCAAACCTTGCTTTCTCAAGGAAGCCAAAAAGCCGGGACCAACCTGAACACCAATGGTATATACAAACAAAATCAAACCGAATTCACGCGCGAATTCCAACACGTGAGTGTTGATTCTTAATCCGTAATGACCGAACAGGAGCCCCGAGAAAAGCACCCCCGCTATACCGAGAGATATGCCGTAAACTCGAATACTTCCAATGAAGAACCCCAATGCCGATACTAAGCTTAAGATCAGCACTGCCTGGGCAATGGTGTCGCCGGTGAATAGTACTTTTAGCCAGTCCATAATTAGTTTTTCTTAAGAATACTCCCCTCCATTATTGACCCAGAAGATACGCCCGCGCTTCCGGTTGTCAATTTGATGGGGATTGGGAATTACCCGACATCTGAAGGAGTGAAATACTCCGCAATGACGGAAAAGTATCGAAAACCGCCCAGTTTGGCAATCAAAGAATGAAAAAATCTTAACCTACGCCAATTTCAGCATAAAAAAGTATCTAAACACTAATTAGATTGCATTATTCTTATAATTATATTATTACCACGAGAAGCATTAATGATTTGAGTAGAATTCACGCAAGCCAATGACAGCAAAACGCCGCAATCGGCTAGGATTGCGGCGAACATTTGCTGATCAAACCGTTAAGCTTAAACGTTAAAGCGGAAATGGATCACGTCACCGTCTTGCACCACATATTCTTTGCCTTCCATGCGGTATAAACCTTTGTCCCGCGCCGCCGCGACCGAACCACATTGAATGAGATCCTTGCAGGCGACCGTCTCCGCCTTGATGAATCCACGCTCGAAATCGGAGTGAATGACCCCTGCCGCTTGTGGGGCGGTGTCGCCCGCATGAATAGTCCATGCTCGCACTTCTTTTTCACCGGCGGTGAAATACGTGCGCAAACCCAACAAGTCGTAAGCGGTTCGGATGAGCGCGCCCACGCCCGATTCATTCACCCCCAGCTCTTTAAGAAATTCGTTCGCTTCCGCCGGGGTAAGATCCACCAAATCGCTCTCGATCTGGGCGCTAATGACCACGGTATCGCAATCGTGATGATTCCGGGCATATTCCCGCACTTTTATCACGAAGGGGTTTTGATCGGCGGTGGCCAAGTCGGTATCCCGCACGTTGGCCGCATAAAGGGCGGGTTTATTGCTGAGCAGATAGAATGAATTGGCGATCACCTTTTCTTCCGGCGTCAGTTCCAACGTGTTAGCGGGTTTTCCCGTATCCAAATGCGTTTGGAGTTTTTCCATGACCGCTAGTTCGGCGACGGCGACTTTATCCCCTCGTTTGGCGTCTTTGGCGGTTTTATCGAGGCGTTTTTTAATCGACTCCAAGTCCGCCAGAATGAGTTCGGTATTAATGGTTTCAATATCGCGAATGGGATCGATCGCGCCCGCCACGTGGTGAATATTACTATCCTCGAAACAGCGCACGACCTGAACGATCGCATGGACTTCACGGATGTGGCTAAGAAACTTATTACCAAGACCTTCACCTGTCGAAGCACCTTTGACCAACCCGGCGATATCCACAAATTCGATCGTCGCGGGGATGATCACCGTCGTTTTAGAGATGGGAGCTAAAATCTGGAGGCGCTCATCCGGCACGACCACGACTCCTAAATTGGGGTCGATCGTGCAGAATGGGTAATTGGCCGCTTCCGCCTTTCGGGAACGGGTCACCGCATTAAAAAGAGTGGATTTGCCGACATTAGGCAACCCAACGATTCCAACTTGCAACATAATCAGCGGGCATTTAACAGTAATCCGCCGCAACACCAAACGAAAAATGATTTTTTTCGTGGATTCCGTAAATGGAACACGGCATGAATAATGTTTAGTCCAATCGGGTCTACATTAGCAGAGCATTTTTCAGCGAGAAAGGAATTTATCTGGCGGGGTCGCGGGCGCAAAACTTATACCCGCCTAT
>DBTJ01000107.1:87647-88544 GCA_002306985.1 Verrucomicrobia bacterium UBA1319 | reverse complement strand
CCAAAACCTTATCCCCGCCTATCCAGCCCCTCTTTAAGGGCTGAAAGCCAGAGGAATTCGGCTCGTATATATTATTGGAAAATAACATCTTAGGGATTCCTAGCATGACTAAAACGAAGTTATTGAACCGCCGCGGATTTCTACGCGCCACCAGTTTGGCCGCCACCGTCCCCCTCCTTTTGCCCGCCTCCATTTGGGCGGCAGACAAGGAGAGCACGCCGAATAGCCGTTTAACCTTGGGTTTTATAGGCGTCGGAAAACAGGGCCGTTTTTTGATGGATTGCTTCCTGCCTCATTCCGGCGTTCAGATCGTTGCGGTTTGCGATGTCGACACCACTCGGCGCGAAAGTAGCCGCAAAAAAACCGAAGAATACTACTCCATCAAAGGCGATAAGGCTTTTAAAGGCTGCGAAGCTTACAAGGATTATCGGGAATTACTCGCGCGCAAAGACATCGACGC
This sequence comes from Verrucomicrobia bacterium UBA1319, assembly GCA_002306985.1. Classification (GTDB taxonomy): domain Bacteria; phylum Verrucomicrobiota; class Verrucomicrobiia; order Limisphaerales; family UBA1319; genus UBA1319. Next base: position 88,084 of record DBTJ01000107.1, on the reverse strand, counting down.
GGTGGTGATCGGCGCTCCCGATCATTGGCACGCCTTGATTGCCGTGGCCGCTTGCGCCGCCGGCAAAGATGTCTACTGCGAGAAACCACTTTCGCTGACCATCCGGGAAGCCCGTCAAATGGTGAATGCGGCGCGTCAGCACAACCGCGTATTCCAAACCGGCAGCATGCAGCGATCCATGTCCGAATTCCACAAAGCCTGTCAGTTGGTGCGAAATGGCCGGATCGGCAAGCTCAAACGCGTCGTCGCGGACGTGGGCGGCCCTTCAGTCTGGTGCGATTTGCCCGAAGAAGCCATGGAACCCGGCTTGGATTGGGATATGTGGCTGGGTCCCGCCCCGCAAAGGCCCTACAACTCCGTGTTGAGCCCGCGCGGTGTCCATGACCATTTCCCCAATTGGCGCAACTACCGGGAATACTCCGGCGGCATGATGACCG
>DBTJ01000107.1:63756-87394 GCA_002306985.1 Verrucomicrobia bacterium UBA1319 | reverse complement strand
CCGGCGGCATGATGACCGATTGGGGTGCGCATCACTTCGACATCGCCCAGTGGGGGTTGGGCATGGATGATTCCGGCCCCGTCGAAATTATTCCCCCCGAAGATCCCAAAGCCACCAAAGGACTCCGCTACGTCTATGCCAATGGGGTTGAATTGGTGCATGGCAATAGCGGCGGCGTGTTATTCGTCGGCGAGAGCGGCCAAGTATTCTGCAATCGGGGACAATTCCGCGCCGAACCCGAGTCGCTAGCCAACGAGGACCTTAAAACCATGCCCATCCAGCTCTACAAGAGCACGAATCATTACGATGATTTCGTTAAAGCCGTGCGCGCCCGTTCCAAACCGGTCTGCGACGTCGAGATCGGCGCCCGCTCCGCCAGCGTCTGTCATTTGGGAAATCTAGCCTATTGGAATCATCGCCGCTTGAAATGGGATCCCGCCAAAGAGGTCTTTATCGGCGACGATGAAGCCAACCAATGGCTGAATCATCCTAACCGGACTCCCTGGAACGTCTAATTCGAATGCTTGAGCATGGGGGCCGGATTCGGGGCGAATCCGGCCGCCTGGTTTAGGGGTAAAACGACGGTTTGCGGCGCCAACCGTTGGCGATATCCACGCTTCGCCACCCAGGCCCGCAAGGGCTCCAAATACGCCAGCGGCAACCGCACACTGCCCATGGCTGGCGAGCCCTTTCCCAGTCCATGACAATCGGAACCGCCGGTGATGAGCAAACGAAACTCAGTGGCGGTTTTCAAATAGAATTCCACCAAATCGGGCGTGTGCTTGGTATGAAAGCACTCCAAGCCATCCAACCCGGCTTCGACCAGTTCAGGAATCGCCTCATCGTAATGGTTGAGGCCTGGATGCGCCATCACGACCAACCCACCCGCACCGTGTATCAGTTGGATAAGATCCGTGGCCGAAACTCGGTACTTGGGCACCCAAGCCGGCCGGTTTTTCTTTAGAAACAGCTCAAAGGCCTCATCCAAATCGTAACAATAACCGCAATGTACCAGCGCGCGACCAACGTGTGGCCGCCCTGGTGACCGGCATTTTGCCAGATTAAACACGGTTTCCGCCACGAGCGGCACGCCCAGGCGGTTTAACCGCGAAACCATTTCGCGAATTCGATTTTGCCGCGCGACCTGATACTGAGCTAAAGCCTTGATCAGTGGCTCATGGTGGATATCGATGTAATAAGCCAGGAGATGTAATTCATGGCCGCGCAATTCCGCCGTCAGCTCCACGCCGGGAATGAATTCCAATCCCTTGGCCAAGCATGCCGCCGCCGCTTCCGGACACCCTTCCACGGTGTCATGATCGGTAAGCGACAGGGCCGCCAAGCCAAACTGGCCCGCCCGAAGCACGATCTCCTCCGGAGCATACGTGCCATCCGAGTAACGGGAATGAAGATGGAGATCGGCAAACACGCGCGGCCTACCCGGTCACGATGCGCGCTGGCCGTAGTAGCTCGCCCTTGACCTTGTCCAATATTCCATTGACAAACTTTCCGCTTTCTTCCGTGGAAAATCGTTTAGCGATATCCACCGCTTCATTAATGCTGACAATCGGGGGAATATCCTCGCGAAACATCATCTCGTAAATGGCGAGGCGCAAGACGTTGCGATCCACGACGGCCATGCGATGCAGATCCCAATTCTGCGCGTATTTTTTAATCTGTTCATCCAGCTCGTTGCGATGTTCCAGCACCCCTTTGACCAAGTTCTCCGCGAATAGCCGGGTCGCGGCTTCCTCGGAAGACTCCGGCGGCAATTGCTCCATCGGCTGCCCCCAACGCGCTTGCTCGTTATCCGCTTTGATGGCGGAAGCGCGCTGGGAAGTCCAAAACACTTCCCAAGCCGGCGCAAATTCATCCAGCGGGTTCAGATCGTGCTGAAACAAATACTGCACGGCCCGTTCGCGGGCGACTCGTCGTTTTCCCATATCCGAATTATCATCCAGCCCGGCGACAGAGGCTAGCAATTTGTGAAGTTCGCCCTAAAAATCCACTTGCGGAGCGCTTTACAGTCCAAGTCCTCTCTGATAGTTTCGAGCTCACTATGACCATCGACGACATTTTACTGGACGCGGACGACAAAATGACAAAAAGCCTGGATGTCGTTCACCATAATTTTAGCGGCGTTCGCACCAGCAAAGCCTCCCCGGCGCTGGTGGAAAATATTCAAGTGGAGGTGTATGGCACGCAAATGCGGGTGCGCGAGCTGGCGGGTATCACCACCCCAGAGCCCCGAGTGCTCATGATCCAACCATGGGACGCGGCCACGTTGCACCCCATTGAAAAAGCGCTCCAGAAAAGCAGCATCGGCATCAACCCGGTCATCGATAAAAAATCCATCCGGTTGATCCTACCGGAGTTAAGCCAGGAGCGCCGCGCCGAATTCATCAAACTTATCCACAAACAATCCGAGGATGGACGCGTGGCCATCCGCCATATTCGACGTGAAGCCATCGAATCGCTCAAGAAAGAACAAAAAGGCAAAACGATCACCGAGGATCAGTTAAAAGAGCACGAAGCGGAAATGCAAAAAATGACCGATGGTTTCATCGCTAAAATCGACGCGGCCATGGCGGCTAAGGAAAAAGAGTTGCTGACCGTGTAGACTAGGCGTAGCCCCATTTTCACCACCTCTTATCTCATGGATAATTTCGAGTTTTATAATCCGGTCAAAATCGTTTTCGGCAAAGGCACCATCGCCCAGCTGTCGTCACTGGTTCCCGCCAATCGCAAACTGCTCCTGACCTACGGCGGTGGCTCCATCAAACAAAACGGCGTTTATGATCAGGTTAAGCAAGCCCTGGCGGGCCGGACCGTCTTTGAGTTCGGAGGTATAGAAGCCAATCCGCGCTATGAAACCCTGATGAAAGCCACCCAGTTGGCCCGGGAAAAACAGGTGGATATGCTCCTAGCCGTCGGTGGCGGCTCGGTGCTGGACGGAACCAAGTTTATCGCGCTGGCGGCTGGCTACCAAAAAGGCGATCCCTGGGATATTTTAGCGCAACACGCGGCACCGGAGCACGCCCTGCCCCTGGGTTGCGTGATGACCCTCCCCGCCACGGGATCGGAAGCGAACATGTTCTCGGTGGTCTCACGTGAATCGACCCACGAGAAATTGGCGTTTGCCCATCCGCTGGCCTTTCCGCAGTTTTCCATCATCGATCCAGAGACGACTTACACCCTGCCTGAACGTCAGGCGGCCAATGGGGTGGTGGATGCCTTTGCTCATGTAATGGAGCAATACATGACCTTCCCCGCCCACGCGCCGCTGCAAGATCGCCAGGCGGAGGCCCTATTAGCCACCTTGATCGAAGCCGGCCCGCAAATCCTCCAGCAGCCACGGAACTATAATTTACGCGCCACGGTGTGCTGGTGCGCTGCCCAGGCTTTAAACGGCGTCATCGCCTGCGGGGTTCCTCAAGATTGGACCACCCACATGATTGGCCATGAAATCACGGCCCTATACGGATTGGACCATGCGCAAACCTTGGCGGTGATCATGCCGGCCGTTTGGCGCCATCAACTCCCCGGCAAAGCCGAGAAACTAGCCCAATACGCGCGTCGGATCTGGACGATATCCGAAGGCGAAGACCTTGCCTCGCGGGCCATTGATAAAACCGAAGCTTTCTTCCGTTCCCTCGGCCTGAAAACCCGGCTCTCGGAATATGGCATCGGCGCCGATCGTTTCGAGGAAATCGCCGGACGATTCGAACGCCGCGGATTGCGTTTGGGCGAACATCAGGCCATCGGGAAAAAGGAAGTCGTGGAAATCCTCAACCTGTGTCTCCAGTCGCCGCCCAAATAATCAGGTGCCCGCGATCTCCACACTGATGATTTCGCCCCCTTCGCAAGTCACCCGGACTTCGAAGGGGCGGCAACAAAACTCGCAATCGGTGATGAATTGCTGACGCGACACGGTGGCGTCAAGGTCTAGTTCGGAGGTTTCCCCGCAAAACGGACAGTGGATGGTTTCAGGCATCCCCGTAAGATAACACGAAACCGCGAACCCGCCTTGCGTCCACTCGATTATTGGCGCGTCCGAACCTTAGGCCGGTTCCTGCTGGCTTAAGCAATGCAGCGTCCCCAGACCCCAAACCAAATCCACCGCGTGAATACCAATAACTGGCCGATCCTTAAATAATTCACTTAAAATACCCAGCGCGAGACGATCGTTCGGGTCGTTAAAGGTGGGCATGATCACCGCCGAGTTAGTGATGTAAAAATTCGCGTAACTGGCCGGCAAGCGGAGTCCGTCAAAACGCAACGGGGCGGGCATCGGCAAGGACACGACTTCGACCTTTTCCCCGTTTTCCAACCGCATTCCCTGCAAACGCTCGCGATTCGCTTGCAACGGCCGGTAATTATCCTCCTTGGGATTGCTTTCCTGCGCCAACACAACCGTCGTCGGATTCACGAACCGGCAGAGATCATCCACATGTCCGTGGGTGTCGTCTCCCGCCACACCCGCGCCCAGCCAAAGCACATTCGTGACCCCTAAACTCCCCTTGAGAGCCGCTTCGACTTGTTCGCGAGCGAGCCCCGGATTTCGGGTTTGCGTGACTTGATCGAGCAAGCACTCTTCCGTCGTCAACAGTGAACCCCGGCCGTTGACATCGATAGCCCCACCTTCCAGCACAAACTCGCGGCCATCGATCCGGGCGTCGAAGAGCTTTTTCTTCCGTCGAGTGGCGGCCATGACGGGAATGGTGCGATCTTTTTGCCAATTCGGGTACTTGGCCCAGGCGTTGAAATGAAAATTCACGATGGCGCTCTCCGCCCCCCGTCCCCGACTGCGCACAAATATGGGGCCGGTATCCCGAGTCCAGCCGCGATTGGTGGGATGGATCACGAACTCGATGCCGGCTAAATCCACCTCCGCTTTGGTCAAGTGGCGCCGCGCCACCGTTTCTTCAGCGCTGGAATTCACCAGCAAAGACACCCTTTCACCCGCCACGATTTTGCGGATGATCTCCACGAACACCCAGCGAATCGTGGCAATTTTGCCCGGCCAATCGGCGGGATTCTGCGGCCAAACCAGCCAGGTAGCCTTATGGGGCTCCCATTCCGCTGGCATGCTAAACCCCAGCTCCGCCGGAGTCATTTCCCTCGTTTGCATCGTCGACATAACCGGGAGCAGATTAACCAAATCCCCCGGTTTGTCTATGCCAAGTCGAGTCTGAAGGGCTAGCGAGGCGGCGCCTCGACCCCAACTTTTTTAAAGTCCCGTTTCCCGAAGCATTCCCCCATCGCAACGCGCTTTGAACTTCAAGACCGTTAACCCGACATACGATCTTGGGCCTCGAATCTGGCTGGTAGGATCACTCGCCTTTCGTCAAAGCAAAGGGGAAGCTTCTCCGGAGGATTCCGGCCAAGCGTTTATTCCCGCATTTGTTGATTGCCGGATGGGTCCGGTACGGACTGCGAGCCGGGTTCGGCGGGTCTTTCCGGGCCCTGCGGAGTTAGAATTTTGAGGGGCGCGACAATTGCCCTGACGAGGTCGCGTTCTTTGATCGTTACGGGGCCGGTCAAAAATTCGGGCACATTGAACGTATTGAGGCAAAAGCCATAGAAAGCGGGATCTTCCTGGGGGAGCACGAAAGGTTTGTGAAATTCGCCGAGTTCATCCACGTAGGTGATATACGGCCTGGCCAGCAGGCCATCGATGCGTTTGCTGCTAAAGACCACCCAGCGACTGTTGCTGGACCAGGAATGCCAGCTATCGGCCTCGTTGCTATTGATCTCAAGCCGGCGGAGCTTGCGAGTGGCGAGGTCCATCAAATAGAGGTCGCTGGCGGATTGAAAAATTGGGAAATTACCGCTCTTGCACAAAGTGGCGAGCAGAAAACGCCCATCCGGGGAGATTTTAGGCTGGCAGGCGCTCAGCCCGGTTTCCGCCGCGGAAATCATCATTTCAGGCGGCCCCATTTGACCGGTTTGCAGATCGAAACTCGCCCGCATCAAATCATAGCGAATCTGCCGGGATTTTTCGAGCGGCAAGGGATCGACGCTACTAAAATAGAGATACCGCCCATCCGGCGACCAAGCCGGCCAGGTTTCATTGCGCTTGGGATTGGCGATGGCGGCCGGGTATTCAAAGGTGTTGGCCTCGAGATGGTAAATGCCCAGGTCCGAACTGGCGTCATAGACATCTCGGGTCTCCCCGCGAGTATGCAGAAAGAGGGAAAGCCGATTGGCTGAAAACGCCAGCAACTTGCCACTAGGATGCCAAGCCAGATAACCCATGGTTTTGTCCACGCGCGCGGCTTGGTTGGAGACCACTAGAATCGTAGGGTGTTTGCCATTATAGGCGCGAATATCGAAGGCGAACGTGTCCGGATTGCGATTCAACGGGGTGTGACAGTTGAGGCAACCTTTATCGAACTTCTCCTTCTCGATGATCAACCTTTGCTCGAACGACGCCAGGTTGCGCTGATATATGCCCAAATGCACATAATAATTGAAGATGGGCGTGAGCAAACGGTAAGTCAGCCAGCCATCGATTTCTTCTCGCGCAATATGATTGGTCACGGTGGCAAAACGAGTCCAGCCGGAAGCGGTCGTTTGCGCGGAAATATCCCAATATAACGGCTCCCCAGGATTGTCGCGCAAGAGGTTCGCCCAAGCCTTGGGTGGAATCCGAATCGCGGGCGTTGCACTGGCAATGGCTATGGGGGAACCTTTCGTAGAACGCAGTTCAACTCGATACGCCGAGGCGGGCTCCTGAATTCTAAAATTCAACGGGGCAATCTTCGGCGGTAGCGTGACGCCAATGTAGTCAGGGAACAACCGCGGCAATTCGGCCGCGCTAGAAACCTGGGGACTTACTACCAGTAAGACGGCGGCCAGTAACCGGATCACGCAACGCGAGCGGGCTAATGCGGTAGGCAATTTCGGATTAAATAGGGGGAACATGGAATGCTTCTCTTTCCATTTGGTAAACTTGGACCGAAACGTTTTCCACCCAACCAATGCGTCCGCAATGGCTTCAATCCAGGCGCTGCCGCGCGGATGCATCCAGGCTTGGGATATCATGGGGTTGCGTTGGGGCTTTGGGCCGCCCGCTTGAGTCTACGGACGCCATAAAAATACCAATAGGTATCGCCGAATTCAGACGCCATGGCGGCTTGGCGATCGGCTTTGCCGTTGAGCTGCTTGACCGCTTCCTGAAATCGCCGGAATCGCTCGACCGTCTCCGGACGAATCTGGCGTCCCCGCAAATCGACTTGAACCTTCGCGACCTGTTGATAAAGGACCAGCGCCTCCTCATAGGAACGGGGCAGACGGGGGTAATTAAAGTTGTCGAGCAGTTGGAGATACTCAATCGTTTTCGGCAAATTCAAATCCATGAGGTAATTGGCCATGAGGTATTCGAACGCCATCTGATTAGTGGGGTTCGCCGCCAATAAGAGTTCGAGCAGGGATTGCATGGGCAACGCCGAATGCAACACGTCATTGGTCAACCCCACGGATCGAATCCGGGCCAGAAAGGCGCTTTCGTCCGGGGATATTTCCGGACTTGTCTCGGGCCAGTTGGCGTTCGCCCGTTCCCCCTGGAACGGAATCAGGCTAAGCACATTCAAAAACACCTGGGCCGCCTGGGGGCGGTGCTTCACCAGGTTGATGCGCGCTAAAACGCGCAACAGATCAGGCCGCTGCCCCTGCATCTCCAGAGCCTCATGGGCGCTGTGTTCAGCGTCGTTGACCAAGCCCAGTTCAAGGAGGATCTGGCTTTGTACCCGGAAGGCATCGGCGAGTCCCTCCACCTTGGCATCCTCGATCATATTGGGAAAGGTGAACAAATCCTCCGCCAGGCGCCCGGTGTGGTATAAGGCTAAGTGGGCGCGAACCTCGGCGGGATAGCTGAGCGGTGCGACTTGCCGAGCCGCGGCAATCACGGGTTCGTATCGTCCACAACTACTGTCGTAATCAATTTGAACCAGGAGCTTCTGGCGGTGATCGAAGCTTAGCCAGACGGCGGCCCCACCGACAACCAGCAGCAAGGCCGCAACCACTTGGCCGAAGCCGGAAGCTTGATGCCAATGGCCATCCGCGGGCTGATTTCGTGAATCTCGCCGCGAGACGGCAGGTTTTGGCAGCCAAGCGAGCAGGACACCAGCGACCGGCACGGAGGCGTAGAGGGCGGCCGCCAGCATGCCATCAACCCCTTCCGGCCAAGGCTGGATCAGCCAAACCATTTTCAAATCCCCCAACGCAAGCGTTAGCGCGGGCACCACTAAAGCCAGCACCAAGGAACCTAAACCCGCTGGCCGGTTCCGCATCTGGAAAGAGGCAAACAAGCCGCACAAGACCGCAAAAAGCAACGCGGACCACAGTCCAGCCAAATAAAAAAGCAGGGCGGAAATCAATCCGCCAGCCACCACCAATAACCCCGCACGCCGCCAAGGGAGCGAGAGGTAGGCGGCGGCGGCCGACAGCGCCAAAAGCAGGCCGACGCTCACGGCGGGCACCGGACAATCATAGCGGTTGCGCAACACCAGGAGCGCGAACGCGGGAACCAGAGCGACAAACCCCGGCGCCCGGCCGCCGATGCGAACCAGACAAACGACGGCTGCCAGAAGCACTCCTAACTGGGTGGTGACAAAAACCAAGGCCCCAAGCCAGTTTAGGTAATTCAACTGCGCCAAAAACGCCCCGGCATAGTTTGCCAAACCTCCCGGGCGGTGGAGAAAGGTTTCAAAATAATCCCAACGACGGAGGAAGTACGGGCCGAAGCCATGGTATTCAAGAACTGGCTCAAGGCGTAGCCAGACATAAAGGAAAGAACCCGTCAGCAGCGCAGCCGCCCCAACCACGAAAGCCGGCCAAGGCCAGAGAAATCTCTGAATTCCGACGTTTTGGTTTGGTGGCTGCCGCATAAGCCCCAGTTTAAAAAGCGCAACCTTAGCGCGCAAGCACGAAACCGGCGGCGGTATGCCCTCAAATGCGTGCCCGCGTACAGAACCATCCTGAATCCGGAGCGGTGCCGCTAAGTTCGTGTTTTTCCTCCATTTGCGCCGCGTGGATTGAAGCTAAAGCAGCGCGGCTCATTGGAGCAGACATTCCTCCGAGAAGACCAGCCCTGCCAGTAAGTGATTGGCAAAACTCGAAGCGGGGGTATATTGCCCCTTCAATATTGGATTTTATTATGAGTGAGAAAAAGGCAAATCGTTACCGCGAAAATTTGAACGCCGTGTCCGAATCGGAACAAAAGAAAAAGTGTCCCCATAAGGGGAAATACCTTTCGGGCAAACGCATTATGCCCAAAGGCATTACCGGCAAGGAAAAAGCCGCCGATCTGATCGAGAACGCTTTTCTAGCGTACAACTCCGCCCGATTGCGCGAGGGTTGCCACTTGTTCACCGATAAAATGCTCCAACCGGAGGTCACGGTTGGCATGACCCTCGCGGGGGCGCTCACTCCGGCGGGCTTGGGTTGTTCGAGCATCATTCCGCTAATTAAAGCGGGATTTGTCGACTGGCTCGTCGCCACCGGCGCCAATCTATATCACGATTTGCACTTCGCCTTTAACTATCCGCTCCACGCGGGCAGTCACCAGCTCGACGACACCGACTTGCGCAGCAACGATGTCGTGCGCATTTACGACGTATTGCTCGGCTATAGCGATTGCTTGCTGGCCACGGACGACAGTCTTCGGAGCATCTTGATGCAGCCCGAATTTCAAAAGGAAATGGGCACCACCGAAATGCATCATTTCCTGGGTAAATACGCGGCGGAATGGGAGCGCAAAGCCGGGTTGAAAGATGTCTCCGTGCTGGCGGCCGCGTATCGTTGCGGCGTGCCGATATTCACCTCGTCGCCCGGCGATTCGGGCATCGGCATGAACATCGCCGGGCTATCCTTACGCGGGAATAAGCTCAGCATCAACCCCACCATCGACGTGAACGAATCCGCGAGCTACGTGCTGGCGGCCAAACGCGGCGGCGGCAAGAGCGCGGTGATGTTGATGGGCGGCGGCAGCCCCAAGAATTTCATGCTCCAAACCGAGCCGCAGATCCAGGAAGTGCTCTGCATTAGCGAAGTCGGCCAGGATTATTTCTTCCAAGTCACGGATGCCCGCCCGGACACTGGCGGCCTTTCCGGCGCCACACCGCATGAAGCCGTGAGCTGGGGTAAGATCGATCCCGACCACTTGCCGGATGCCGTGGTGTGCTACACCGACACCACCATCGCGCTGCCCGTGCTAACGCATTACGCGCTGGCCAACCACGCCAAGCGTCCGCTCAAGCGCCTGTACGATAAACGCGACGCCTGCATGAAAGCGTTGCGGAAGGAGTTCTTCGCGCGCAAGGACGTCAAAATGCTCGACGGCTCCCAGCCCGTCATTTGATCCGTCGATCCCGTTTCGTAAATGGCCAGTAAAGGCGCCCCGCCATTTACTGGCCGTTTTTGTTTTCCGGTGGAATTCATATCCTCTCAAATCCGCGCGGTTGAATTCGCCCGTCGGTTTCGCGTTCACCGGCAGCCAGCATAGCGTAACCTTGGAAAATTCTTTTTCTTCCGAGTTCCCGGCTATTCCCTTGCCTTTTAGCCTTCACTGTGAAAGCTTGGAAGCGACGGCTCTAATAAATAATTCTTGCGATATATTAATAATATTATGCGGAGTAATTTCTCTTTTTGGCCCAAATTAGCGGCTTTTACCGCCCTAATCGCCATAGCCATGACGTCGATAGCTCAAGCGCGCGCAGCCGCTCCCGCGCTGGTCTTAAAAACGGATAGCGCCCACTTTACCATCGACGGCCAAGGCTCGCTCAGCGAAGTGACACGCCGGTCGGGCGGCCGGAATTACCTTGCAACCGGAGAACCCAGCCCGCTCTTAAGCCTGCGGCTCGCGGGCAAGTATCATGCGCCCGATCGCGCCCATTGGAATGCCGCCGCCAATCTGCTCATCCTTACCTACGATGACGCCGCCGCCAAAGTGTCGGTTAAATCCTATTCCAAACCGGGTTACGTGGCGTTTGAAATCACCGAAATACAATGCCCGAGCCGGATCGAATTAGCACTGTGGGGCCCGTACCCCACGGTGATCGGGGAAGTCATTGGCGAAACGGTGGGGGTCGTGCGCGATCGCGAGTTTGCCCTCGGCTTGCAGGCGCTTAATGCCCGAACCCTTGGCGGCTATCCCACCCGGGAAAATGATATCGAGGATGATTTCAACGCCGACGATCACGGCCATTATCCCAACCTGAATCCGGAGTTAAGAAAGGATCAATCGTTTCGTGGCGATACCGCCCGACCCACGGCCAAGGGCAGCGTCCTCCAAGCTTTTTGCCGCAATCGCGATACCGCCCGCATTATCTCCAATTGGGGGTTCGAACAATATGCCGTCCCCGCCTTTAAGGACGAAGGCTTGGTGGGCAGCAAAATCGCGCTCTTCGCCTGCCCCGAGAGCCAGGCCTTAAAAACCATCGGCCAGATCGAACTGGCTGAAGGCTTGCCGCATCCCACGATCGATGGCGAATGGGCTAAAACCGCGCCCGGCGCCGCCGCCGCCTATCTCATCGTCGACTTTAGTGAAAACAACATCGGCACGGCCATTGAAATGACCCGGCAAGCCGGTTTGAAGTATCTATACCATAGCTCACCCTTCGAAACCTGGGGGCATTTCCAATTTAAAAAAGACTCGTTTCCCAATGGTCTGGCTGGCTTCAAAAACTGCGTAAACCAAGCGCGGGCGGCGGGTATCCGCGTGGGATTTCATACGCTCTCTAATTTCATCACGCCCAATGACGCTTATGTGACCCCCTCTCCCGACCCGCGCCTAGCTCAAGTCGGCGCCAGCGAACTCGAAGCGGCCATAAGTTTGGATGACAAAGAAATTCGCATCGCTTCCCCCGCCTGTTTCGCTAAGAAAACCGCCATGAACACGGCCAGAATTGGCGATGAATTGATCCGGTACGAATCGGTATCCCCCTCGGCGCCCTGGAAACTCCTGGGTTGCCAACGGGGCGCTTGGGGCACCCGCCCGGCAACGCACGCGTTGGGCGCCACCGTGGCCAAGCTGATGGATCACGATTACCAAGTGTTCCTAACCGATGCCAGCCTGGGACAAGAGATCGCCCGTAACGTTGCCGACTTGTTCAACCAAACCGGCGCTTGGCAGCTTTCGTTCGACGGCTTGGAGGGCAATTGGTCCACGGGCTATGGCCAATATGGGCGCACTCTGTTCGTCAAAGCCTGGTACGACGCTTTGAATCCCGAATTGCGCGGCCAAATCATTAATGACGCCAGCAATCCGGGGCATTTCAATTGGCACATGCAGACCCGCATGAATTGGGGCGAGCCCTGGTACGCGGGGTTTCGTGAAAGCCAAACCCTCTACCGGTTCAAGAATCAGGTCTATTTCGAGCGCAATTATATGCCGCACATGCTTGGCTGGTTCGCGCTCCGGCCCGAGACGAGCCTCGAGGACGCCGAGTGGCTACTCGCCCGCGCCGCCGGATTTGACGCCGGGTTCGCCCTGGCGACCAGCATGTCCAGCACCGCCCAAAAAACCAGCGACGCCAGCGCGGTTAACGCCACGAAAGCCTTGAGCATGACCGAGACCATTTTGAACGCCGTCCGGCAGTGGGAAACCGCACGCATGGCCCGAGCTTTCCCGGCTTCCTTGAAAGCCGCGTTGAGCGATAACACCCGGGAGTTTCACCTCGAAGCGGCGGGCCAAAACCGCTGGAACCTGCAAGAAGTCCATGCCGCCAAATTTATGCGCGCGGCCAATGCCACCGAGGAAATCGTGTTTGTGAATGCCGATAATGCCCAACCGTTGCGCTGGACAATCCGCTCCGAAGCTAAAGAACCATGGCGCGATTTCACCATGGAAATCGACGGCAAGCCGGCGGTGGCCAATATCGGGGCGTCCGTCCCGCCCGGCGGCAGCCTCAAATATACCGGCGGAACCGAAGCCGTGATTTCCGATGCGGCGTGGAAAGAACTCGCGCGCGTAGCCGTGGAGCCAGGCGCAAATCAAATCGCGCCGGGTCTTCACCGGATCAAAATCTCGCATCCTACCGCGGCGCGAATGAAGCTCGAATTCAGCACCCTCAGCCAGACTACGACTTTGAAAGCTCACCCATAAGCATGATTGCTTGCGTGATGGTAATTCCATTCGCCTGGAGCATGGGGACACCGAGTGGCCTCCTCTTTGGCTGGCGCATAATCGCGTTGCCTAGGCGTGGAAACCGGGACAAGATGCCGGTGTGATTGCCGAATACGCCGATAAATATCGATTCTGTCCCCGCTGCGGCAAACCGGTGGCGAAAGCCCCGGATCGTCCGGTATTCAAATGCCTCCATTGCGATTTCGTATTATATTTCAACCCGGCGGTGGCGGCGGCCGCGCTGATCTTCAATCCGCAAGGGCAAATCCTCGTTATTAGGCGCGCCCAGAATCCAGCGCAGGACAAGCTCGCTTTTCCGGGCGGGTTTATCGATGCCGGAGAAACCGCCGAAGAAGCGGTGCGCCGGGAGGTGCGGGAAGAGGTGGGATTGAATTTAGATCAAGTCGATTATCTCTGTTCATTCCCTAACCGATATCCTTATCAGGGGGTCACCTACTTGGTGCTGGATTTCTTTTTTATCGCCCGAACCCGAGAGCCGGGCAATATCGCAGCGCCAGGGGAAGTGCGGGGGCTGTTTTGGACATCCCCCGAAAGCATCCAACTAGACGATCTGGCCTTCTCCTCCCTGAAAAAAACTTGGAGCTATTACCAAACCGTCTGGCGGCCGCAACCTCCGCCCGGCTGAGGAGCGGCGGCGTTACCAACCGAACCGGAACAGCGTCCGGCTGTGGAACTTCTCCCCAGGCCGCAAAACCACCGAGGGAAATTCGGGGTGGTTGATGGCGTCCGGGAAATGCTGGGTTTCCAGGCAAAACCCCGAATGTTTTCCATAAACCATGCCGGTTGCCCCCCGCAAGCTGCCATCCAGGAAATTACCCGTATAGAGCTGGATGCCTGGCTCGGTGGTCAACACTTCAAGGGTGCGTCCGCTTTGGGGGTCCGTCGCGCGCGCAGCCAGGACGGGCCGCTTACCCCCGGTTTTGTTCAAGACAAAATTATGATCGTAGCCGCCCGGATTGGGCTTCAATTGTTCGATTCGCTCGCCCAAGGCATGGGGCGCGAGGAAATCCAGAGGGGTTCCCGCCACGGGCGCCAAAACCCCGCTGGGAATGAGGGTCTCGTCAGCGGGAGTGTAACGGTCCGCGTCAATGGTCAATTGATGGTTTAAAATATCTCCCGCTCCCGCCAGGTTGAAATAACTGTGATTAGTCAAATTGATGAGCGTCGCCTGGTCGGTAACCGCCTTGTACTCGATGCCGAATTCGTTGTTGTCGTTGAGCGTGTAGACCATCTCGACCTTCAGGTTGCCAGGATATCCTTCTTCGCCCGCTGGACTGAAATAGGATAATTTAACCCCTACGTTTTTCTCCGCGGTGGGCATCGGCCGGGCTTCCCAGACCTTTTTATCGAATCCCTCGCGGCCGCCGTGCAAATGATTGGGACCGTTATTGGTGTCGAGTTGGTAATTTTGCCCATCCAGAGTGAACTTTCCTTGGGCGATGCGGTTGGCCACGCGGCCAGCGATGGCGCCGAAATGCGGATGGCCGTTGAGATAGGCGGCCAAATTGTCAAATCCGAGCACCACATTGGACACACATCCTTTATTATCAGGAACTTCCAACTCTGCTATAATGCCGCCATAGGTGATAATTTTCACCGAAACACCCTTGCGGTTGGCCAGCAGGAATCGATGCACGCATTGGCCATTGGGAGTGCGGCCAAATTCAGTTTGTTCGAGTTTCACGCGCTTTCTTTCAGTCGATGGTTATAAAACGGGCATAATGGGCGCGCCGAATCGGGTGGCGCCTTATGTCGTCATTACCGGGTAACTTTAGGCAAGATGTTCCCCGTCCGCAATCCCGCAAGAGAGGACTTGTCATTAGGCGGTTTTTGCCTACCCTTTGTCGTTCTATGGTGCCGACGTTTCATGCGTCCGATTTTATAGCGAATCACGTGCGCGGAATTCCGCGTTCGGGAATCCGCGACTTTTTCGATTTAGTGCAAGGCCGAAGCGACGTCATCTCCCTGGGAGTCGGGGAGCCGGACTTCGTCACGCCTTGGCATATTCGGGAAGCGGCGATCTACGCCTTGGAAAAAGGGCGCACTAGCTACACCTCGAACCTGGGTTTGCCCAAATTGCGCGAGGGAATCAGCGATTATCTGGCCCAATACTTTAAGCTTTCGTACAACCCGAAGTCGGAAATCATCATCTGTGTCGGCGTAAGTGAAGCCTTGGACATCGCCTTGCGCGCGCTGATCAATCCGGGCGATGAAATTCTCTATCACGAACCCTGTTACGTAAGTTACTCCCCCAGCATCACCATGGTTCACGGGCTAGCCAAGCCGGTGCCCTGTGTCGCAAGCAACGGTTTCGCGGTCACCGCCGACGCCATTGCCCAAGCCATTACGCCCCGAACCAAAGTCCTGGTGCTGAATTTCCCGACCAACCCGACCGGCGGCACGATGACACGGGAGGAATTGCGCAAAATCGCCAATCTCGTCATCCAGCATAACCTAATGGTGATCACGGACGAAGTGTATGCCGAGCTGACTTTTGAAGGGGAGCACGTGAGCATCGCCGCCCTGCCCAATATGCGGGAACGGGTGATTTTCTTGCACGGGTTTTCCAAGGCGTTTGCCATGACCGGATTCCGGGTAGGCTATGCCTGCGGTCCGTCGGAAATCATCGAAGCGATGATGCGCATCCATCAATATTCCATGCTTTGCGCGAGCATCATCAGCCAGGAAGCGGCGATCGAAGCTATTCGCCACGGACGCGCGGATACTTTGGAAATGTGCGATCAATATCGCGCGCGTCGGAATTTCATTGTCGGGGCGCTCAATTCGATGGGGCTTTCGTGCCATTCACCCCGGGGATCGTTTTACGCGTTTCCGTCCATCCAATCCACCGGGATGACTTCCAAAGAGTTCGCGGTGTCCTTGTTGGAGCATTCGCAAGTCGCCTGCGTCCCGGGCAGCGCCTTTGGCACTCATGGAGAAGGTTATTTGCGCTGCTGCTTCGCGACTTCGCTGGAAAAACTGGAAATTGCCGCGGAACGCATGGCCCACTTCTTGAAAGACCGGGGCTTGGCGCGCTAATCCGCAGGCCTGCTTGCTCCGAATAGAATCCCGGCCTCCGGCTGACATGGGCACTTTCGCCCGCGTCCGTTGCTTTGTCGCATAAAAGGGTGGCTTGTCGGCTTTCAGCCGCTCTATAACATCCTATCTTTATGAAATTCCAAATGCGTGCCAGGAGTCTCGGTAAACTGTTTTCCCTCGCTTTGCTCTGCGGGGTATTCACGGCTGGAACCACCGGAAAGGTCCGCGCGGAGATCCCGCGCCCGGAGCATCCCCGGCCGGATGCGATGCGAACCAACTGGGTGACGCTCAACGGCGAGTGGCAATTCGAGGTCGACGATAAAAATGATGGCGAAGCCCGGGGCTTGATCTCCGGCAAGGATCTGGCGGCCAAAATCATCGTCCCCTTTTGCCCGGAGAGCGCGCTTTCCGGCGTGGGCAACACGAATTTCATGAAGCACGTCTGGTATCGGCGCGCGTTCGAACTGCCCGAGGCCATGAAAAACCAGCGCGTGAAACTACATTTCGGCGCGGTGGATTACCAAGCCTGGGTGTACCTTAACGGCCAACTCGCGGGCACCCATACCGGCGGGAGCACCGAGTTCGACTGCGAAATCACCCGGTTCCTCCAAGCGGGTCGAAACGAAGTGGTGGTACGCGTATTCGACGATACCCGCAGCGGCCTCCAACCCACGGGCAAACAGACCCATAGCGTGAGCGAAGGTTGCGTTTACACCCGCACCACGGGCATCTGGCAACCGGTCTGGCTGGAAGCGGTCGGCGCCTCCTATGTCGAACGGTTTGCGCTGACGCCGGATCCGGAAAACTCCCGGGTGCTCATCGACGCGGATGTGAACGGCAACGAGCCGGGCCTGGTTATCACCGCCGAAGCGTTCGCGAACGGGAAAAAAGTGGGATCACAAAGCAGCCCCGCTTCGTGGCATGGCCAGCAATTGGTGGTCAAACTCAGCAAAAAACTACTTTGGGAGCCCGGCACGCCATTTTTGTATGATCTATCGCTGACCCTCAAACGCGACGGCAAAACCGTGGACCAAGTGAAAAGTTATTTTGGGTTGCGTCGGGTAACCATCGCGGGGCGCGCCATTTTGATCAACGGCAAGCCCGTTTTCCAACGTCTGATACTGGATCAAGGTTTTTATCCGGATGGCATTTGGACCGCGCCTTCGGATGCGGCGCTCAAACGCGACATCGAACTCTCCCAGGCGGCCGGGTATAATGGCGCCCGCTTGCATCAAAAAGTGTTCGAGCCGCGTTTTCTCTACTGGGCGGACAAGCTGGGGTATCTCGTCTGGGGCGAATTCCCAAGCTGGGGTTATAATCTGGACCGCAAGGGATACGCGCCCTACCTCAACGAATGGATCGAAATCCTGCGGCGCGACTTCAACCATCCCTCCGTCATCGGCTGGTGTCCCTTTAATGAAACGGGCGGGGAAGCTGGCGAGTTACAACAAACGGTTTTCCGGGTAACCAAAGCCATCGACCCCACGCGGCCCGCCCTGGAAACCAGTGGCTACACCCATACCTTGACGACCCCGGATGCGCGCGACGATCATGATTACGATCAAAATCCCGTCTCCTACAAAAAACGCTGGCTGGACTATTTCAAAACCACCGGCCTTTCGATCCCGCAACGCTATGCGGGCGGCGCGGACAATCTCGACAACGTCGGCCGGGGGGATCGAGGCGTGCCCTTCATGGTCAGTGAATTTGGCGGCACACGCTGGAGCCAAACCGCCGGTTGGGGCTATGGTGACGGGCCCAAAACCATCGAGGAGTTTTACCAGCGCTACGAGGGTTTGGTGAGCGCCCAGCTCGATAATCCCGATCTGTTCGGCTTTTGCTACACCCAGTTAACCGACGTCGAACAGGAACAAAACGGCCTGTACTATTACGATCGCCGCCCGAAGTTCGACGCTAAACGACTTCACGACATCACGGCGCGCCAAGCGGCCTACGAGAAAACCGGGCCGGTCACCCCATCACGAATGCCAAGTTCTCATCACTGGCAAGTGCTGCTAGGAGCAGCCGCTGATGGCTCGCTCTGCCAGCCCTGGCGTTACACCACCACCCCGCCAGCGGCGGACTGGATTCAACCCGCTTTCCAAGACCAGTCCTGGGCATCGGCCTTGCCGCCCTTCGGCAACGAATTGCCAGGGGTGAAAACACCTTGGAAAACGAGCGACATCTTTTTGCGCCGCGATTTTGAATGGCGCGGAGGAAAGATCGAAACCGCCGCGCTCGCGATCTTTTTCGACGAAGACACGGAAGTGTACGTCAACGGCGAAAAAATCTGGGAGCATCAAGGCTACGTCACCAGTTACCGCATGGCCGAAGTGACCGAGACGCTCAAAAAAGCCATCAAAACCGGCCGCAACACGGTCGCTGTGCACACCCACCAAACGGGCGGCGGCCAGTTCATCGATTTGGCGTTGTTGATCGAGTAAAGTCAGACCGAAGCGAAACCTCGCGCATTTCAAGCCCGGCCCGAAAGCCGGGCTTTTTGCGTTTACTATACGCTGGTTAAAATCCTGAAAGCCCGCTCTAGGCGACCCTTTCCCCTTCGGGCAATCGAAGTTGAATACGCGTTTACAAAACCACTGGAACCGTAACCTCGCCACTTGCCGGCGTATCGAGAATACAATCGTCGCCCCCCTCCCAATCCATGTTGCCGCTAGCATCGCATCTTAAGAATTTTTTATTATCGGCGGCGGTGACCCCTGACCAGGCCAGAGAGCGTTTATTAACCAGATTGATTTCGGGTTGTTTCTATTTCTTCTCCTCCGCCTCGCCCGCGCTCCAAGTTTTCGCCGCATCCATGACGATAAACTGGAGGCCAACGTTTTGCGCGCAATCCGGACTCGGGTAAAAATCTTCGGTGACAATACCGTCCGCCCCCGTGAAATACCCGGGCGATTGCGCGCTGATTGCCGTGCCCAAGAAATCTTTAACGGAGGAAGCCCCAGTGGATGGCGCTCCCGGCGCAGGCGTGAAGCAATTGGCGCTGAAGGTAAAGAACGATCCGCCTGCGCTGATGATTCCATTCTGAAAACTCCTTTCTCATTTGCGCAAGCGAGCGGCAGACTCCTATCCCACGTCAAAGGCGGGCTTGCTTTAAAAACGGTTTGAGAACCATTATAACATAACACACTATCAACATAAATAATTATATGTTATTTATTAAATATACATATACGTAACTATAATTATTTAAGTCGCAGGGGAAATACCGGTATTCCAGTACCGGGAATGCCACCCCCCTTGCGCTCAAAATCAGACGGGCCGCCATCTTCAATACCGAGCCCATACCGGCGATTATCCGCAAACTCGCCGCTGTCTTGGAAACCCATCTGCCGCGTTAACTGCGCCCGGGCGCTTACCCGGTATACCCCGACGTTCCATACGAACAACTCGCAGGTCGGGAAACTCATAGACTGCTTGCCGAAATAAACTTCCATCCCCGCCCGCCGACATGAATGAAACCGGTTGGCACCAGCAGCTTCGCGGCACAATTCTCAAAAATTCATGCTTGTTCACAGAATAGCCTGCCTCGAAAACAACACTTAAGTCGTCAAAGACCAACCAGACCTCCCCGCGTGCCAGACGACAAACCCTCACGGGTCACTTGCCTTTTAATCCCAAGTAGAGTACGAACGGTGCCGCTATGACGACATTGCCAATGAAGATTAGCCTGCCAGCCAATCGCCACTCCGGCGCCAGATCATACCCTTTCCTTGTTGGTGGGATAAAAACAATGGTCTGGATGGCTTTGGCGATGTCCGTTGCCATGAACGCGTCGCCCCTATCAAATGATAACTCCCGGCCGGCCGGGAATAAAACCGCCCCTAAACCATCCGCCTCCCGGTTCGCCTATCCCGTGGCCGCGAAAGGCTCCCAAGTGGATACTTACCATGGGACCACGGTGGCCGATCCTTACCGCTGGCTGGAGGACGCCGACTCGCCGGAGACCCGGGCTTGGGTGGAAGCGGAAAACCAGGTCACGTTCGGTTATTTAAAAACGATCCCGCGGCGGGAAAAGATCCGGCAGCGGTTATCCCAGCTATGGAACTTTGAGCGATTCAGCGCCCCATTCAAACAGGGGGATCGGTATTTTTACTCACGCAATGACGGTTTGCAAAATCAAAGCGTCTTGTATTGGACCTCTTCCCTGGAAGGCGAACCTAAAGTACTGCTGGATCCCAATACGTTGGCGGCCGATGGCACCATCGCCCTCGCCGGAATGTCGGTAAGCGAAGATGGTAAATGGCTGGCTTACGGCATGTCGAGCGCTGGATCGGACTGGCAAATTTGGAAAATTCGAAACGTGGAGACCGGCAAGGATTTGCCCGATGAACTGCGCTGGGTGAAGTTTTCCGGCGCGTCGTGGACCACCGACCACAAAGGCTTCTTTTACAGCCGCTACGACGAGCCGCAAGGCAAGGAATTGCAGGCCGAGAATCGTTGTCCCAAGTTGTGTTACCACCGGATCGGAACCTCGCAAAGCGAGGATCGCATGGTCTATCATCGCCCCGATCAAAAAGAATGGAGCTTGGGCGGCGGAGTGACTGAAGATGGCCGGTATTTGATCATTGGCATTGCCAAAGGCACCGACACGCGGAATGGTGTGTTTTACCTGGATTTGCAAACCCCCGGTGCCTCCGTAGTTGAGTTGTTAAAGGACTTCGATGCCGACTACAGTTTTGTGGGCAATGAAGGCCCCCGGTTTTGGTTCCGCACCGATTATTTGGCTCCCAAAGGGCGGATCATTGAAGTTGCCATCGATAAACCCGGCAAAGAAAACTGGAAAGAAATCGTTCCCCAATGCGCCGATACCTTAACCTCAGTCTCCGTGGTTAACGATCAATTTATCGCGGACTACCTGAAGGACGCTCATACGCAAGTGAAGTTTTTCGATCTTGCGGGCAAATTCCAACGCGAACTTGCCTTACCGGGCATGGGCACGGCGGGCGGATTCGGCGGCAAGCGGACGGACCGCGAAACCTTTTACTCCTACACCAGCTATACCACGCCCGCCACCATTTACCGATTGGACCTGCAATCGGGCGCCAGCACGGTGTACCGGCAACCGAAAGTGGCGTTCAAACCGGAGGACTACGAGTCCAAACAGGTGTTTTACCTTAGCAAAGACGGCACCAGCGTGCCCATGTTCATCACCTGTAAGAAGGGACTCAAACTAAATGGCAAGAATCCCACCTACCTCTATGGCTATGGTGGATTCAACATCAGCCTGACTCCGGCGTTCTCGGTGTCCAGCCTGGTCTGGATGGAAATGGGCGGCGTGCTGGCGATCCCCAATTTGCGCGGCGGCGGCGAGTATGGCGAGGATTGGCATCAAGCGGGCACCAAATTACGGAAGCAAAATGTGTTCGACGACTTCATCGCCGCCGCCGAATGGCTGGTTTCCAATCATTATACGCGGACCGATAAACTGGCCATCGGGGGTGGCAGCAATGGCGGCCTGCTGGTGGGCGCCTGCATGACGCAGCGGCCCGATTTGTTCGGCGCGGCGTTGCCCGCGGTGGGTGTCATGGACATGCTGCGCTTCCACAAATTCACCATTGGCTGGGCTTGGACGGCGGATTATGGCTCGGCCGACGATGCGGAACAATTCCAGGCGCTTTACGCGTATTCGCCGCTGCATCGCCTCCGGTCGGGCGTCAAATACCCGTCCACCATGGTGATCACGGCCGATCACGATGACCGGGTGGTGCCCGCCCACAGTTTTAAATTTGCCGCCACCCTGCAAGCGGCGCACGCCGGGAAAAACCCCGTGTTAATCCGGATCGAAACCCGCGCCGGGCACGGAGCCGGCAAACCCACGGCTAAACAGATCGAAGAAGCGGCCGACAAATGGGCATTTTTAGTAAAAACACTCAGCATTAAGTAACGGCAACTTGCGTGCGCCGGCGGGCGAGGATCGTTCTCCGCCATTGGCGTGGGCAAGTCCGAAACACCTAGGGAATGGCCACCGAAAAATACCCGACTGCCCCGCAATCCTCCACTGGCGTACCGCCGGGCATCCCGTTCATCATCGTCAACGAAGCCGCCGAACGGTTTAATTTCTACGGCATGCGCGCCATCTTGGTCGTGTTCATGACGCAGTATCTCATGGGGAGCAGCGGGGCGCTCCAAACCATGAGCAAGGAAGAGGCGAGTACCATTTATCATTTGTTTGTATCGGCGGTGTACTTTTTCCCCATCCTAGGCGCGATAATTTCCGATGGTTTCTGGGGTAAATACCGCACCATTTTGTACCTGAGCCTAGTGTATTGCGTGGGGAGTCTGGTCTTGGCGGCCAATATTACGCGCACCGGCCTGACGGTCGGCTTGTTGCTCATTGCCATAGGTTCGGGCGGCATTAAACCCTGCGTCTCGGCTCTGGTGGGCGATCAATTTAGCGCCAAGAACAAAGATTTAATGTCTCGCATCTTCGGCTGGTTCTACTTCTCCATCAACTTTGGCTCCTCGGTCTCCACGCTGCTTACCCCCTGGCTGTTGGAACATTACGGGGCGCGGGTGGCCTTCGGCGTGCCCGGTATTTTCATGTTGTTGGCGACGATCATTTTTTGGCTGGGCCGTCATCAATTCGTGCGCATTCCCGCCAGCGGCACGGCTTTTGTGAAAGAGGCGTTCAGCCTAGAGGGCTTGGGATCGATCAGCCGCATCGCCGTGATCTTCGCGCTCGTAGCCATGTTTTGGGCGTTATACGATCAAACCGGCAGTTCCTGGGTGTCGCAAGCGAATCATTTAAATCCCGACTGGCTGGGCATAAAATGGATTCCCAGCCAAATGCAGGCGGCCAATCCTTTTCTGATATTAATCTTCATTCCGCTCTTCTCTTATGCCGTCTATCCGGCGATTAGCAAAGTATGGAACCTGACTCCCTTGCGCAAGATTGGCCTAGGCCTCTTCCTGATGGTGCCCTCGTTTCTGATCCCGGCGTGGCTGGAATGGCAAATCGGCAACGGTCTGCATCCGAGCATCGGGTGGCAATTCCTGGACTACGTTATTCTTACGGCCGCCGAGATCATGGTCTCCATCACTTCGCTGGAATTTGCCTATACCCAAGCGCCGAAAAAGATGAAGTCCCTGATCATGTCGCTTTATTTGCTGTCGATGTCCTTGGGCAACGCCTTCACCGCCGCCATCAACTATTTCATCCAGAATCCCGATGGCACCAGCAAATTGGCCGGCCCCAATTATTTCCTTTTTTTCTCCGCCTTGATGTTGGTCGCGGTGATCGCATTTGCCATTTACGCCCGGTTCTATAAAGGCCGTACTTACTTGCAAGACGAAACGGCGTAAGCCGAGCGGGAACTCCTAATCGAATTTTCCCGCGGGTCGCTTCGACGCGGCGGTACTGAGCGCTTGGGCATAGCCGTAAATCCGCTTTACGCCACTTGCTGGGGGGGGGGACCCGCCGCGCCCCTT
>DBTJ01000107.1:56999-63516 GCA_002306985.1 Verrucomicrobia bacterium UBA1319 | reverse complement strand
TGGGGGGGGGCCCCCGCCGCGCCCCTTGGCGAGCCGTCAACTTTAGGGGTGGCATTTTTCCCAAATTCCTGCATTATAGAATGGCGCGCGATGAGTGGGGGGCGAAGTTTCCGGCAATCTTACCGGGGACCGCGCGCAAAACAGGCGCCGTGGGTGGTGATGAACTAATATGAGTGCTTCAGCGGATCATACATGGAGATTCTTTCGAGCGGGCGGTTTCGACCAAGTGCGAATTGAAACCGGGGCTGATTTGGTACGTTTGGAGAAACTGGATCAAAAACTGTGGGTGGCCTTGGCCTGCCCCACTTCCGGGCTTCAATTCGACGCCAAAACCCTAGCCCTCATCGACACCGACAAAGACGGGCGCATTCGCGCCCCAGAATTGCTGGCAGCCGTCAAATGGACGTGCGCCTGCGTCAAAAATCCGGGGGATATCCTCAAGGGTGAGTCCGCCCTGCCGCTGGCCGCGATCAATGAGGCCACTCCGGAAGGGAAAAACTTGCTGGCTAGCGCCCGGCACATTCTGGCCAACCTCGGCAAAGAGAACGCCCCGGTGATTACGGTGGAGGACACGGCCGACACTTCTAAAATATTCAACGCCACTAGTTTCAACGGCGATGGCATCGTCACCGCCGAAGTTTCCAAGGACGCGACTTTACTGACGGTCATTGCCGACATCATGAGTTGTGTGGGCTCGGAGATGGATCGCAGCGGCAAACCCGGCGTCAGCCAGCTCAAGGCGGATCAATTCTTCGCCGAAGCCAAAGCCTACGCGGCTTGGCGGGATGAGGCACAGGGGAATACCGCTATTCTGCCGCTTGGCGAAAACACGGCCGCCGCCGCCACGGCGTATGCCGCGGTTAAAACAAAGGTGGAAGATTATTTTGTACGGTGCCGCATGGCGGCCTTCGACGCCCGGTCGGTGGGGGCCTTAAACCGCGAGGAAAAAGAATACCTGGTTTTGGCGGCCAAGGATCTTAACTTGAAAACAACCGAGTTGGCCGGTTTCCCGCTGGCCCGCATCGAAGCCCAACGTCCACTGCCTTTGCTGGAGGAGCTCAACCCCGCTTGGTCGGATGCCGTAACCCAATTTCTTGCTAGCACGGTACGCCCCTTACTGGGCGATAAAGTCGCCCTAACGCAGGGCGAATGGGAGCAGCTACAAGTCCGCTTGGCCCCTTACGAAACCTGGCAAAAGTCAAAAGTGGGCACGCAGGTTGAAAAGCTCGGTATAGCCAGGGTAAAGGAGATCCTCGGCGGAGACAGCCAGCGGAAACTGACCGCCCTGATCGCGCAAGATAAGGCCCTGGAAATCGAAATCGCGAGCATTGCTTCGGTGGAACGACTAGTTCGGTATTATTGCGGACTCAACACGTTGTTGCATAATTTTGTTTCCTTCCGGGACTTTTACAGCCGCCGGGGCAAAGCGATTTTCCAAGCGGGCACGCTCTATCTAGACCAACGCAGCTGCGACCTCTGCCTGGCGGTCGGGGATGTGGGCAAACATGCCCTCATGGCCGGACTGGCGGGTACTTACCTCGCTTATTGCGATTGCGTGCGCAAGAGCACCGGCGAAAGTCTGCAAATCGTCGCCGCTTTCACCGATGGCGATTCCGACAATTTAATGGCGGGTAGAAACGGCGTATTCTACGACCGCCAAGGCCGGGACTGGGACGCCACGATTTCCAAGATTATTGATAATCCCATCAGCATTCGCCAAGCCTTCTGGTCGCCCTATAAAAAGCTGATTCGCTTTATCGAGGAAAACATCGCCAAACGCGCCGCCGACGCCGAAAACGCCGCCAACGATCAAATGGCGGCGGCGGCTAAAATGGCGGTCGAGGCGGATAAAGCCCGGGCGATCGCCGAAGCGGAAAAAGCTAAAGCCGCCGCCATCGCTCGAAAAAAGATCGATGTGGGGGTGGTGGCCGCCTTGGGCGTTGCGCTGGGATCTATCGGCACCGCGGTATCGGCTTTGGCCACCGGCATCGTCAGGCTGCCCGCCTCGCAGATTCCGCTCGTGTTTCTCGGCCTCATCACGCTTATCTCCGGGCCGTCCATGATCATCGCCTGGCTCAAACTGCGAAAACGGAACTTGGGCCCGATTCTCGATGCCAACGGTTGGGCCGTCAACGCCAAGGCGCGGATCAATGTTCCCTTCGGCAGCACCTTAACCCAAGTGGCCGCCTTGCCACCCGATTCTCAACGCGACCTCATCGACCCTTACGCGGATAAGAAAAGTTTCATTCCGGCTTTACTGGGCATAGCCGCCGGCCTGTGGATTATTTACTCCATCCTGAATAATGTCGGGCTCATTTACGATTGGTCGGGGGGGTGGTTGGGGGACAAACGGGAGCGTGAAAAAGGGGTCGCGGTGGAAAAGGCGGCGATCACTAACGCCCCGCCCGCCGCCGCAAAATAATCGTTTCACCCCGAGGTCGCGGCCGCCCGGGCGGCGCTTGGCGGTCGCGGCCCGAACGTTCCATCCGCTACACCGCCACCGCGAATTTGATGGGCGGATATGGATCGTAGCCGATCAGCTCGAAATCTTCGAACTGGTAGTCGAAGATGGAGGCCGGTTTGCGCTTCAACACCAACTGGGGTAAGGCCCGGGGTTCGCGGGCAAGTTGCTCGCGCACGCCTTCGATTTGGTTCAAGTAAATGTGGCAATCACCGCCTGTCCAAATGAAATCGCCGGGCGCAAGATCGCATTGTTGGGCCACCATGTGCGTAAGTAGCGCGTATTGGGCGATGTTGAATACCTGGCCAACGGCACAATCGGAACTGCGTTGGTACAGCAGACACGAGAGCCGTCCCTCGGCGACATAGAACTGGTAAAGCGCGTGGCAAGAAGCCAAGGCGGCGCGCCCGGCCCGCACGTTATCTTGCGGACGGATCGATTCGTCGGGCAACACCGCCGGATTCCACGCCGTTACCAGGTGGCGGCGCGAATTGGGGTTGGACCGGATTTGCTCGATGACTTGGGTGATTTGGTCGATCCGCCGGCCGTCGGGAGCTTCCCAGGAACGCCACTGCGCGCCATAAATAGGGCCCAAATCGCCATTTTCATCCGCCCAGGCATCCCAGATGTGAACCTTGTTTGCGCGTAAATATTCGATATTCGTGGCGCCAGCCAGGAACCAAAGCAGCTCATAAATGATGCCGCGGAAAAAAACCTTTTTGGTGGTCACGAGCGGAAACCCGGCCGCCAAATTGAAGCGCAACTGCGCTCCAAATACGCTGCGAGTACCGGTTTTAGTCCGGTCATCGCGCACCACCCCCGTCTCCAGGATGTGCTTTAACAAATCAAGATACTGCTTCATGTTGAACGATCGAGTTCCGCCAGTCCGATCCCTCGCCAGAACCGCTCCCGATGGAGAGCCACTCTCAGCAATGGCCCGAGGGTCATCCGTTAGGCGTCGGAGGCTTTTGCCTGAAACTCTAACCGGGAGGATTCTACCGTTGAATCGGCGGCGCGCAACTCCGGCTATTTTCAGGGTTCCACATTTCTGGAAATCGATTATCTTTCACGCGAAGCGCACGCGCAAAACCGGGTGCGCTTCGGCAAGATGATTTCGATAGCGGATCAATTGGGGCAAGCGCCCGCGTTAAACCAGGTGGTCGTCCCCGACCTCTGGCAGCAACAAGCCATCACCGCCCTGCGCGAAGGCCGCGACGTGGTGGTGCAAGCCCCCACCGGCTCCGGTAAAACGCTGGTGTTCGAGCTTTGGTCCAACCAAGGCAAAACCCGGGCCAAAGCCATTTACACCGTGCCCACCCGCGCCTTGGCCAACGACAAACTGGCCGAATGGCGAGCGCGCGGTTGGGATGTGGGGATTGCCACCGGGGACTTGGCCGAAAACTTGGACGCGCCCATTTTGGTGGCGACCTTGGAAACCCAAAAAAGCCGATTAATCCGCGGCGAAGGCCCGGCCTTGTTGGTGGTCGACGAATACCAAATGCTCGGCGATGCGGACCGAGGCCTGAATTACGAGTTGGCCTTGGCGCTGGCGCCACCGCACACCCAGCTTTTACTGCTGAGCGGCAGCGTGGCGAATCCGCAAGATGTCGTTAAATGGCTGCATCGGCTGGGGCGCAACCCCATCCTGGTCCGCCACGATGTCCGCCCCGTGCCGTTGGATGAAGTTCACGCCGAACAGTTGAGCTACCATTTGCCGAGTGAGATTCGCACCTACTGGGCGCGCTTGGCGGCCAAAGTGTTGGCTGAAGATTTGGGGCCTCTATTGATCTTCGCCCCGCGCCGCCAGGCCGCCGAAGCCCTCGCGGCTGAATTGGCGCGGCTCCTGCCCAACCCCAATCCCCTTGCCTTGAGCCCCGCTCAAAAACAATTAGTGGGCGATAATCTGGCTAAAATGCTGAAAGCACGGGTCGCTTGCCATCACAGCGGCCTGAGCTACGGCGCCCGCGCGGGTGTGATCGAGCCATTAGCCAAAGCGGGCCAATTGCGGGTGGTGGTCGCCACCATGGGACTGGCGGCCGGCATCAATTTCTCACTAAGAAGTGTCGCGCTAGCCGGCGAATCGTATCGTCGCGACGGGCTGGAAGTACCCTTGCGCGCGGATGAAATTCTGCAAATGTTCGGGCGCGCGGGCCGTCGAGGCATTGATGAAACCGGATATGTCATCATCGGCGCCAATCAAATCCGCATGCGCGACGGCTACCCCGGCCATCTGGCCCGCAGCGCCATGGTGGATTGGAGCGCGCTACTCGGCTTGATGCGCGCGGCGGCGGAGAATGGCAAAGATCCCTTTACCGAAGCGGTGCGCGTGCAAGAACGCCTGTTTTCCACCAAACCGATCATTCTAGGAGTCGAGGAATCACTAAAACATCCGCTCACGCCCTGCGGATTTAAAACCGACGCCGAACGCGCCCGGCACACCCGCCAGCGAGTCCGCCAGATGCTCAACAGCCAGGGCGAATGGGAACAATACCCGGCCGCTGTGGAGCGCCCCGTGCGCGAGGCGCGGATTAGGGCGTTGCCACCGAACGCGCCCCCCGCGGAACCCGTCGCGTGCCCATCCGAGCCCCCGCCGTCAACTCCTACCCCGCCCTCCTTGTCACGGCCGCTCCTGCGCCCGGCTTCGAGCGAGCCGGCGGTAATCGAAAAATTAGGACCCGGCGTGGTGCATCAGATCGGCGAAGCCGATGGCTGGCCAGTGTTGGGCCGCCGGTTTACCGTCGCGGAACGCGGCTCCGACGATCGCGTTTTCCTGGTTAAATGGGTGCGGCGCCTACTGGATTGGCGGGGACGGAACACCACGATGGTTTTATGGCGGGAACAAATCGCGCCGTTGTTGGAGAGCTGCCTGGCCAAGCAAAAAACTCCCGTGACGCGTTTTGAAGTGGAGCCCGGGAAAATCCTCGCCTCCATATCGGTGCTCGACTTGCCGGTCCGGGTCGTAATCGATACCCATGGCGTGCCCCTGTGGCGGCCGCCCGAACGGGAAGTGCTGCCGGCGGATTGCGCCCGTTGCGATCTGCTAGCAACCTGCCGCCAGCTTTCACCCGCCACCGGCGTGGCCATGCAGTGGCGCCGGTTGGGAATGGTGGATGCCTCGGGCGCGCCCACGCGGCGCGGCCAAATGACGAGTTTTTTCACGCAAAGTGACGGGCTGGCGATCGCCGCCGCATTGGAGGACACCGCCTACCCGCTGGCGGACCTGATCTACGACCTAGCCAATCTGGACGCGAGCTTCCGTTTTTGTGGCGAAGAAAATCGCTGGGGCGGGCGGCTGGCGCAGGCTTGCCAGCGAGCGTACGGCAATGGCTCCATACCGGGATACTTGGAAAACGGGGTCCCGCCCAAATATGGATCGGGCGCCGAAGTCGTGGTGGCGGCCGTGCATAAAAACCCCGCGAATAAATACGCCTGCGTCTCGGACTTAGCCGGCCTGGGAGATATCGACCGCGTGATTATCGAATGGCGCAGTTTATTGCGTCAAATCATCCACGCGCCCGACTTGGAGTGGGATCGCTGGCGCGCCTTGAAACTGCTCGCCAAAACGACTCTGAATGAGACCGAATCACCAACGTTAACGGATTTGCCGCCGCTCGAATTCCTTCAAACCCGGAGGATCAGCCATCGGCTGATCTTCCGGCGCTGAAAGCGGGGATTAATCCAAATCGTTTTCGGGTAGGCGGACAAATTTCAGCCAGCGAGCCAATTTCTCCGATTCCCAAACTCGCGGCAGATACTGGCGGAAACGCGTGACGGCGGAAAGCTGGCGGTTGACCAGCACTTCCGTGGGCAAGGGGCGGCTGTTATAATTCGAAGCCATGCAGAATCCATAAGCACCCGCGCTCATGAGCGCCAGATAATCGCCTTCCGCCACCTTCGGGAGCGGCCGGTCCTTGCAGAAGCAATCCCCGGATTCGCAAATGGGGCCGACCACATCGGAAGCAATCGCGGCGCCGGTTTTTTTAGCGAGCGGCACGATCTCGTGATATGCTTCGTAGAACGCCGGGCGGATAAGATCGTTCATCGCCGCGTCGACGA
>DBTJ01000107.1:0-56752 GCA_002306985.1 Verrucomicrobia bacterium UBA1319 | reverse complement strand
TCGTTCATCGCCGCGTCGACGATCACGAAATTCTTTTTGCCGGTTTTTTTGATGTATTCCACCCGCGTGATTAAAATGCCCGCGTTGCCGACCAGGAAGCGGCCCGGTTCGAGCAAAATTTTCATACCCAATGGCTGCAACAAGGGAACCAGCGTTTGGGCGTAATTTTCCGGGGTGAGCAACTCCCGGTGATCCGGAGTTTGCCACCACTCCTCCGCGCCGCTGGCCAGGGCATCTTGGTAGACAATGCCGATACCGCCGCCCAAGCTGAAGAACTCCAGCTCGTATTGTTGACGAAGCTTGGCCGCCAGAGGGATCAGTTTTTTTACCGCTTGCTCAAACGGCTTGACCTCGGTGATCTGGGAACCGATATGCATTTGCACGCCGCGCAACCGCAAGTTCTTCATCTTGCTGGCGCGCTTGTAAACCCCTTCCACCTCTTCAAATGCGATGCCGAATTTATTCTCGTACGTGCCGGTCGTGATCTTGGCGTGCGTATGGGCGTCGACATTAGGGTTAACCCGCACGGCGATAGACGCTTTGACTTTCTTAAGCCCGGCGATACGGTCGATGCGCTCCAACTCGGGTTCGCTCTCCACGTTGAAGCAATAAATCTTCTGGTCGAGGGCGAAATCGATTTCCGCTTCGGTCTTCCCAACGCCGGCGAACACGCAGGATCGAGGATCCCCGCCCGCGGCGCAAACCCGGCGCAGCTCCCCTTCGCTGACGATATCGAAACCGCTGCCCAAATTGGCGAACACCCGTAACACGGAGGCGTTGGCGTTCGCCTTGACCGCAAAGCAAATCAAGGGATTCAGCGGCGCCATAGCTTGGCGCAGGCGCTCGAAATTGTTCGTGAGTGTACCTTGCGAGTATACGTACAAAGGAGTCCCGTGCTGTTTTACGAGCGATTCCACCGCCACGTTTTCGCAATATAGCCTGTTATTCTGGTATTTAAAATCGTGCATTCAATAACCGTGTTAAATTCGACGCGCGAGAGGACAGAGTAAATCCCGCCCGCCGGACCCGCCACAATTCAAGCGCCTTAGCCCTATTGGTTGTGGCGACTCCTCGGCGCGCATCACTCATTTACTGGAAAGAACGGGTGAAGGCAATAGTCCTTTTCTTGGGCGCCCCGAAGCCGTTTCCCGCTAGTTTTCCCCACTCACCGGCAACGGAGGCATCCCGCCCGTGGGCAAGTAACTCTCCCGTCTGGCCAGTTCTTGCGTCCATTCGATGCTTTTCCGACGCGCCAGACCGCTCAAATACGCATCCGCTCTTGCCCAAGCTCGGTTAGCAAAGGGATCGTTTCCAGACACTCTTTATCGGAGAAACAACCCGGCAAAAGTCTTTCCAGCGCGTAACCCCGGTGTCACTTCGAGAGTTCCTTGCCTACAATAACCTTCCAAAGCATCTCGATGGCTTGCGAATGGAATTCTTCAACGGGAAAAAGCGTGACCGCTGGCGAGAGTTCCCGCGCAGCCATTAGGGTGATGACAAAGCTAGCGCGGCCGCGGCACCTCACCGTTCAACCCATGCCCTATCCAACCCGCCACTACCTAACCGGTTTCCGATATGGTGGACATGACGGTATAGGTTTTCACGCTCGGGGAGGCGCCCACAACCACTCCTGGCGTTCGACTGCCGGGGCTCGGAATAAAACCAGCCGGCTCCGGTTAAACGCGAACGCTTTCCTTCGATTCCACCGTATAATCAAAAATAATATCACGCTATTTTACTTGTGTTTATAACCTACACTTGTTTTCCTACATTGACGACCCGGATATTTCCTGACAGAATTCACATCGTATGAGTGCGGTTAAATGCTTTTTAACCTGCTGGTTTATCATGGGCCATTTTGCCCTGGTTCTGGGTGAAGATATACCCATTTTTATCTTCGCCGGGCAATCCATCGCGATCAACAGCGGGACCGACAGCGGACGGCTTTCCCAAGCCTTGCAAGCCGCTCAAACCAATGTGCTTTTCTATAACGCGCGGGCGACCGCGAACGCGCCCACGACGACGGTGCATTGGGCGGTATATCAACCCCCTACCGGGCCAGCTTACCCGTCGGATAGCATTTATCCGGATCCTCAAGGCACCTTCGGGCCGGAAATCACGACTGCTAACCTGATCTCCAAAACCTTTTTTCGTTCCGATAAGATTGCCGTCTATAAGTTCGCGGTGGGCGCAACTTCGCTCCACTATTTTTATAACCCCGTCACCCCCGGTCAGCTGTACCGAGAGATGCTGGTTGGTTTGACTAACGCGCTCGCAACTTTACCCGCTGAGACTGGGTATCAAGGTAAGATCGCGGGGATGTTTTGGACCCAGGGGGAGAGCGACGCCTTGGATGGAGTGGCGTTTGCCGCCGAGTACGGTTCAAATCTCTTTCAATTCGTCACCTCTTTGCGCGAAGCGTTTCATCAGTCGCGTTTACCGTTCGTCTATGGGCGCATCACCACCGCCTGGCCCAATGCCGAGGGGGTTCGATCCGGACAGGAATCGCTGACCCATCTATTGAAAGATGTATTCATGGTCGACGCGGATGATTTGGTCACCGCCACGAAGCATTATGACAATGAAGGTACCCTTGAATTAGGCAACCGATACGCTTCGGCTTTTCAAGCGATCTTGCGGCACCGGCTTGGCTTGGAAATATTTTTTAACCAGCAATGGTTCGTTCGCGCCTATGGCATCCCCTATGACACTTATGAAATCGAATACACGGATGATTTGACTCGGGCGGGTTGGACATCCTTAGGCTCCACGCAAATGGGGGTGCAAGGGCTGGCCGATTTCGCCATCTCAATCGGCGACCGCCCACAGGGTTTTTATCGGATTAAATCGCGGTAGAAAACTCAACCCATCCGCCTAGGTCCTCCGGAGATTTCCCAAGCCGCCGAACGACATCGGTCATCCACAAAACGCGGGAATTGCCCGGGTGCCCCCCCATTAGGCCGCTCACAGCACGGGCACTTTCTCGGGGACCACGTTAAAGAAACGGGCCAAATCGCGATCGTTATTGGGAACCGCGGGTTTAAGCACCAGCCAATCATTCAGCTGGCTGGTACGCACCGTGTTCGCCTCCTGCCAGCGCCAATTCTCAGCGTGGCCATCGGCAAAGCTCAAGACCCCGGCATTGTTGTGCCGAGTTGATGGGAAGCTAATCCAGGTCCAAAGCGCGGTTTCGAACATTTCCAAGCGATTGAGGGCGTTGATGCCAAACGCGCCCTGCTGAATGCTTTTCTCGTTTTCATCGATGAACACCGCCGCGCGGGCCGGGCCGGGATTAATGATCTGGCTCACGCGATGCCAGCAAATGGAGTACATATTATCGGTGGGGTCCGGCTCGAAGTTCATGTACATGCTCATGGAAACACTGCGCGTGCGTGGCTGTTTGCCTTGATCACGCACGGTGGACTTATCCGACGGGCATTTATAAATCGCGGTGGATTGGTTGTAGGGAAACAACACCCCGGCTTGGATATTGGTCGTGGTAGAGTCTGTCCAGGCATTACCCTGGAGCCAGGAACGGGCATCGGCGGACCAACTGGCGCGCTGGGCGGCGTCCTTGGGATTGAAAGCGATATTGGCGGGCATATTATCGCTGTTATCGTCGCAATTCATCTGCCAGCACACCTGCAATTGCTTGAGATTATTCAAGCAAGCCGTGGCTTGGGCTTTGCTTTTCGCTTGGGAAAGCGCGGGCAGCAGCAGACTCGCCAAAATACCGATGATGGCTATCACCACGAGTAATTCGATCAGAGTAAAGGCGGCCACGCGCGCGTAGTCGCTCAATTTGCGCCCGCGAACTAAGCGGGCGCCGCTTGGCTTGGGATTGCGGGTTTTCATCGTCAATGTTCCATTCTACCCAGACTAACGCTCGCCAAGGTGGAATGGTTACATTGAAATCGCCCGACCGGTTCAGGGTGGCCAAGCCTAGGTACCACCTCTCGGCGAAGAACCTAGATTGCCGATGGCGGGTCGGCGATGACGCCTTCGGCTCTTACTTTCACCACTACCATGGTGATATCATCGACCTGCGACGCACAGCCGCTAAACGCACATACTTCTTGGTACAAAGCCTCGACGATCTTGGCGGCGGGCAAGTGGCGATGGCGGCGCACCGTCTCGACCACGCGGATGGCATCGAAAAACTCACCGCTGGGCGCGGTCGCCTCCTCAATGCCGTCGGTCGATACGAGCACCAAATCCCCGGGAGCGAGCGGCACGGATGTGCCCGCGCCATATTGCGCTTCCGGTTGCAGGCCCAAGGGAATGCCCGTCCGCTTCAAGCGACTCTTGATTTTTCCCGCCGCGTCAAACACATAACCGGAAGGATGCCCGGCGTTGGCATAATGCAACACTCGGCTTACCGGATCGAGCCGGGCCAGAAAGAGGGTTACAAAACGCTCGTAGCTAACATCCTCGGCCAGGATACAATTAGCCAGCGTGAGGATTTCGCCCAAGTCGCGGCGATGATGCGACAAGATGCGAATGTAGGCGCGCGTTTCCGCCATCAATAATGCCGGGCCAATGCCGTGGCCGCTCACATCTCCGATAGCCAACCCCAATCCACCATCCAGCATGGCGGGAAAATCGAAATAATCCCCGCCGGTGGCAGCGGCCGGAAAAGAAGCGCCAGCCACGTCGAATGGGGCGATGAGGGGCGCACTTTTGGGAAATAACCGCTGTTGGATCTCTCGCGCGATCCGGAATTGCTCGAGGTTTTCGCGCAGGGTTGCCTCGTTTTTTTTCCGCTCGGTAATATCCCGCACAAACAAGACTTTCCAGCGCGTCTGGTGTAATTCCATCACACTGAACGCCACCTCCAGCACCAGCGCGTGGCCATCTTTATGGCAGCCATCCACCTCTTCGATGGAGGCGGGGGTTTTGCCGCTGGAATTTAGGTAGTCTTCAAAAATCATCCGGCTGGACGGGTTTTGATCCTTAGCTTGAAGCAGGGACACCCGCTGTCCCAACACATCTTCTAAACCGTAACCAAACACGGACATCACCGCCGGATTGGCGAACTGGATTGCGCCGTGCTGATCGATTAGCAAAACGGCATCCGTACTCGTTTCCCAGAGGGTGCGGTAGCGCAGTTCGCTTTCGCGTAATGATTCTTCCGCCTGGCGGCGGGCGACACGCACGGCGGCCTCACGGATTTCCCGGGCCACCGCCGGAACGAGACGCGCCAGGCTACCCTTCATTAAATAATCATGGGCGCCAGCCTTCATGGCCGCCACCGCGATATCTTCCCCGATACCGCCGGACACAATAATGAACGGTATGTCCAATTTGCTTTGTTGAACCAGTTGCAGGGCCTCGGCCATGGCAAACTCGGGCATGTTAAAGTCCGACAGCACCACATCCCAGGTACGCTTGGCCAAAGCCTCCGCCATAGCCTCCCGCGTCTCAACCCGTTGAAAGGCGGGTTCATAGCCCCCTTTACGCAAGGTGCTAACCAGCATCTTCGCGTCGAATTCGGAATCTTCCACAATGAGAACCCGCAAAGGAGTCCGGTTTATGGTGTTATCTCCCATCGATATAGTATGCCTCATAACTAGCGGCAGGGAAAATAAAAAGCGTTTCCCCCAAGGGCTTTCACCAAAACTGCGCCAGGGTTGCTTCTTGGCTCGATCTCAATAAACTAAAACTCATGAAGCTATGGCTGCGGATCGTCCAAGGGAGTACCGCCCGCTGCCGGCAATGGCTATCGGGGCATTGGCGGCGAGCGCTGGTCCTACGCCAAAAGCTGCTTCTGAGCGAAGAAAACGTGCATCTGTTACTGGCGGCCGGCATTGGCATCGCTGGTGGAACGGTTAATTTGCTGTTTTTTTGGACTTATGATGGTTTGGAAGTGCTACTCTACCATCAACATGGCCACCTGGCGGAAATTTCCTCCCGTTTAGATTGGTGGCAGCGGTTGCTCTCCCCCGCTTTAGGGGGCCTGGCGGCAGGCTTGGCCCTTTGGGCCGGCACCCGACTGATTGGCCCGCGAAGAACGGGCAATTTTCTGGAAGCGGTCGTGGCGGGAGACGGCCGGCTTTCGCTACGCGCCGCCTTAGTCCAAGCGCTTTCCTCGCTGCTGAGCATCAGTTCCGGCGCCTCCATCGGCCGGGAAGGCTTGATTACGCAATTATCCTCAGCCGGCGCTTCAAAATGGGGTCAACTCTTTGGCTGGCAACCGTACCGCCTGCGTTTGATGGTGGCCTGCGGAGCCGCCGCGGGCATGGCGGCGGCATATAATGCGCCGTTAGCGGGCGCGGTCTTTGCCGCGGAGATCGTCCTGGGTAATTTCTCGATGAACCTGTTCGGACCGTTGATCCTTTCCGCCGTGGTAGCCTGCATGGTCTCGCGTAGCGTATTCGGGATCGAACCCTGGTATCAAGTACCCAGTTTCAACTTCACCCATTTGAGTCAACTGCCCTGGTTCATTGTGCTGGGGATAGTGTCCGGAATAGCCGGCGCTTTTTTCCTAAAGTCTTTTCGCTGGAGCGAAGCGCTTTTTCGACGCTTGCCCATTCCGCTTTACGCCCGCGTTGGCCTCGCGGGACTGGCGGTGGGATTGCTGGCCGTTGGGTATCCTGAAGTTTGGGGCAACGGCTATGAAGCGGCCAGCCATTTCCTCATTCAACCCGTGTCGGTTTACTTTTTGTTAGGCCTGTTTTTGGCCAAAGTGGCCGCCACCGTCCTGGCCGTAGGAGCGGGCACGGTGGGCGGGGTTTTCACGCCCACCCTATTTGTGGGGGCCGCGGTGGGGTGTGGGTTTGGCGCGGTTTTGCATAGCGTGGGCTTTGCCGAAACTCTGCCAGCCGGGGCTTTTGCGTTAGTCGGCATGGGCAGCGTGCTGGCGGCAACCGTGCATTCGCCCTTGCTAGCCATGATCATGGTATTCGAATTATCCCTGAACTATTCCATTATGCCGCCCTTGATGCTGGCCTGCGCGGTATCAACGCTTATTTCCCGCCGTTTGCATCCGGATTCGGTTTACACCGCCACCTTGCGGTTCAAAGGATTGGAAACGGAGGAAACGGACCAACGCTCGGGAGCGACCACGGAAAACAAGGTAGGCGACCTCATGCATGACCCCATCGAACCGGTGCTCCTTTCCACTTCATTTAGAAACGTCGCCAATCGCTTTCTGGCCAGCACCACCAATCACTTACCCGTCGTGGATGCCAGGAATCGACTGGCGGGCATCATCGTATTACAAGACCTGAAAGAATACCTCAATGCCGGGGAGGGGCTGGACGCGGTCATTGCGTACGATTTGATGCGCCCGGCACCGGAGTGCTTGACCCCGGACCAAAGCTTAACCGAGGCCCTCCCCGTTCTCCTGGCTAGCGATTTGCGCAATATCCCGGTGGTTAACAACCGGGAACAAAACCGGTTGATTGGGGCGCTGGTCCGCGCTGAAGCGCTTGGCTTGCTATCTGAAGCCATTACTTCGCAAACTTTAAAGCGGTTATAAACGCGGGGACGCGCTGGCCGGGTGGTAGCGAACTCGGAGCGGCCCCGACGGGCTTAAACCCGCTTGCCGCTAGGGACGTTTTCCAGTAAATTGGCGACTATATGGATGAACAAAAAACGCCAGAGGCAAATCAAGGCGACTCTTCGGGAATTCCTCCCGTCCCACCGCCCCCGGCTCCGCCGACGGCATTGAGCACCCCCCCGGTCATCACCCCGCCGCCGCCGCCCAACCGCCAGCGTTCCGGCCGCGGCTGGATGTTCGCCTCCATTGTCCTAATAGTCGTACTGGGCGGAATCCTGTTTAGCCACTTCATGAATACCTTCATGAATATGATCGGAGCTCCGCGAGGCGGTATGTCCGGGCACAATTTGCAGGAAGTCGTGGTCGAAGAATCCGAAGCGAAAGATAAATTTCTGGTCCTCGATATCGATGGCATTATCAGCGGCGAAATCATCGACGGAACCGGCCGCGACATGGTGGCGAACATCAAGGAACGTTTAAAAATGGCCGCCATGGATTCGGAAGTCAAAGCGGTGTTGCTTAAAATCAATTCGCCAGGCGGCGAAGTGCTGGCTTCGGACGATATTGCCCGCGAAATCGCCACTTTTCAAAAAGACACTAAGAAGCCGATTATCGCGAGCATGGGCAGCCTAGCCGCCTCGGGCGGTTATTATGTGAGCGCGCCTTGCCGTTGGATCGTGGCCAACGAACTCACCATCACCGGCAGCATCGGCGTAATCATGCACGGTTGGAATTACCGGGCTTTGATGGACAAGGTGGGCATCCGGCCGCAAGTGTTTAAAAGCGGCAAATTCAAGGACATGATGAGCGGCGAAAAAAGCCCGGAGGAAATCTCCCCCGAGGAAAACGCCATGGTTCAGGATTTGATCAACCAGACGTATTCCCGCTTCACGAATGTGGTCGCCACCGGCCGCGCCAGCGCCCAAAAAATGAATCTGAACACGGGCAAAACTTTGACCGGTAATTGGGCGCAATACGCCGACGGGCGCATCCTCTCGGGCCGGGACGCGCACCAGTATGGTTTTGTGGACGAATTGGGCAACTTTGAAACCGCCATCGAACGCGCAAAGGCGATGACCGGGGTGTCCGCCGCCACGTTGATCCGTTACCAACAACCGTTCGAGCTATCGAACCTGTTGCGCATTTTCTCCAAAACCGACGTTAAAAACGTAAAAATCGAGTTGGGACCGGAATTGCCCAAACTGCAAATGGGCAGGCTGTACTTTTTAATGCTATAATTACGACTCGAAACTCCCCGCGCGCGGGGAAATCCGCGCGGCGAACGCATGACTCTCTGGGGCCGCATTTTATCTTGGTGGCATCGCCCCGCCCATTTGCGGTATGGCGCGCGCGGCGAACAAGCGGCCAAGCGTTATTTGAAGCGGGCTGGGTTGCGGTTTTTAACGGCCAATTACCGATCCAAGCATGGGGAAATCGATTTGATATTTAGAGACGCCGATGTACTCGTATTCGTGGAAGTCAAAACCCGGTCCCATAAGGATTGGACGCGTCCCGCCGCCGCGGTGAACCGCGAGAAACGGCGAAAAATCACGGTGACCGCCTTGAATTATTTACGGGCCATCAATAACCCGCAAGTAACGCTTCGCTTCGATATTGTCGAAGTGCTGCACCAGGAAGGAAAAGTTAAGGAAGTACGCCATTTACCCAATGTCTTTCCCCTCTCACCTCCCTATCGTTATGGTTGACACCCCGCGCGTCCACGTTTCAAATTTTTGCGGCCTCCATCCCGCCGCTAGGTTGCGGGCGCCGGAAGCGCTCACTTTCCAATTATGAATACCCCAAACATCCGCCACGCGCTTTCCGCGCGACCAACCACGCGTGTTCCGGCTTTTCTATGGCTTTTGTTATCAGGTGCGCTGTTGCTGCTGAAACCGGCGGCCGCGGCAGCGGGCATCGCCCTCACTGTCCAACCGGAAGCGGGCGCGCTGGTTTTAACCTGGCCCGATCTAGGCACGAACTATGCCTACCGGATTGAAACCCGTTCGAGTCTCACGCAAGGTCTTTGGACTCCTGGCGAACCCGCCACGCAATGGCCGATCCAAAACACCCGCTGGCGGGATACGAACGCCAACCTGGAGGCCACGCGGTTTTACCGTCTCGCCGCCATTCCCGATAGCGCATCCCTGCGCGGCGAACTGATTTCCGCCACCCTGATCTCCACGCAAAGCCAGGCTGACATCAACCAAGCGTTCACGCTGTTTTCCGTGCCACTGCAGGCGAAGTCAGGCGCGCGAGTCTACAAACTAACCTATCGGACCCTCGATGCTCACGGTAGTTTAACGCCGGCTTCCGGGGCGTTGTTGTTGCCGGACGCCCTTGCCGCCTCCCTGCCTTTGCTGAGTTACCAACATGGCACGGTGACCTTGAAAGCGGATGTCCCCTCCAATCTCAATGAGGAGGCGATCATTGGCTTGGCCTTTGCCGCTTCCGGCTACGCCACCGCCATGCCGGATTATGTCGGTTTAGGCGATTCCCCGGGACTCCATCCCTATCACCATGCGAAAACCGAGGCCAGCGCCACCGTGGATATGCTCAGGGCAGCCCGAACCTTCTGCGCCACTCAAGCGGTGCCGCTAAATGGGCAACTCTTCTTGGCGGGTTATTCGCAAGGCGGCCACGCCACGATGGCGGCGCATCGCGAGTTGGAACAAAATTATGCCACGGAATTTCCGGTTACCGCCGCGGCCCCCATGGCTGGCGCGTACGACTTATCCGGTACGATGTACCGAGATTTCCTATCTAGCCGCTCCATGCCCAACCCCTATTACATCGCTTACTTCATTATGGCTTATCGGGACGTGTATCAATGGACTAACGCGCTCGATACCGTGCTTTTGCCGAGTTACGCCAGCCAATTACCGGGGTATTTCGACGGATACCACGAAAGCGGTCAAATCGACGCCCTTGTGCCTGCCCAGCCTAAAACCATGTTTCAGCCGGCGTTTCTCTCGTCCCTGCAAAACGACCCCGCTAATTTCTTCCGCGCCGCTTTGGCGGATAACGATGTCTACACTTGGACGCCCCAATCGCCCACCAGACTGTTCCATTGCCTGGGGGATCGCGACGTCCTTTACACCAACTCCCAAGTCGCCTTGGAATACTTCCACGCCCACGGCGCCACGCAAGTTGAATTGATCGATCCCCTACCCTCGGCCGACCATGGGGGCGGAGTTTTGCCTTGCTTAATCGCGGCAAAGACCTGGTTCGACTCGCTTAAGCAGTAGGCTCGGCGGCGGCGGGCTGCAACGCGGGAAAGGAAAGCCGGAACGTGGCGCCCCGGCCCGGGCTGGAGTGCACCTTGATCTGACCGCGATGCGCTTCGACCGTTTTGGCGACAATCGCCAAGCCGATGCCCGTGCCCCCGGCCTTGGTACTTTTCAAGAGCGAACTAAACAAACGCTCCTTCTGTCCGGCGGACATCCCCGAGCCGGTGTCCTTAAATTCAATCGTCACCAGGCCGGAATCGTCCTTGCTGGCGGCGGATTCCACCCGCGTGGTAATCGTCAGCCGTCCCCCCTCCTTCATCGCCTCCAAAGCGTTCAAGGATAGATTGAGGAAGGCCTGCTCCAATTGGGCGGCATCTCCCATCATGAGCGGCAAAGCGGGGTCAAGCACGCAAGTGAGCTCGATCTGATGTTGCGAGAATTTGTGCCGCACCAATAGTTTCAAATCTTCCACCAGCGAGTTCAACTGAATCCGCGTAGGCCGAGGCTCGTTCCCGCGGGCGAAATCCAGGATTTGCTCCACGATGCGATTTAACTGTTCCATCTTCTCGCTCATCACCCGGGTGTCCTTGGCGCGGGGATCCCCCGCTGGGAACTCCAGATTCAACGAGTGAAACAGCATTTTAATGACGGTAAGCGGATTGCGGATCTCGTGCGCCACCTCGGCCGCCAGCAAGCCCAGCGCCGAGAGTTTTTCACTCTGCCGCATCGCTTCCTCCATACTGACGATGCGCTCGTGTAAGCGCGCTTTTTCGATGGCGATGGCCGATAACTCGGCTAAAGCGGAAAGGATTCGGATTTCTTCGTTGGGAAAAATATGCCGCTCGGCGGTATACACGTTGAGGGCTCCCAAAGTGCCGCCGCCGTACATCAGCGGCACGCTTAACAGCGAAACCAATCCTTCGTCCCGCGCGACATTCACGTTTTGGTAACGGCTGGAGATCTGCACGTTCTCCACCTGCATGGCTTTCTTGCGCCGCACCACCACCCCGAGCAAGCTGTCTTCCACGCTCAACCGGGGCTTGCTAACGTAATAGTCCCCCGCCCCATGGCTGGCCTTTAAATCGAGCCATTTCCGGGTGTCGTCAAGCAACAGCAGCGAACTCATTTTCGCGCCCATGAGCTGGCACGCCTCGCGGGTGATCACGCTGAGCGCCTCCCCCAATTGCAGCGTCGAGTTGATCGTCTGCGCCACGCTGATCAGCGATTCGAACAGCCGCGCCTTCAAGCGCAACTGCTCATACAGCCAGGAATTGCGAATCACGATGGTCGCTTGTCCGGCCAGGGAGTCCAGCAGTTCTTGATCGCCTTCGCTAAAAGCGTCCAGGCGATCCGAATCGACATTCAACACCCCCCGCACTTCGCCATCCATTAGCAACGGCGTGGCTAATTCGGAGCGAACCCCCGGTTCGAGCATGATATAATGAGGATCCCGGGAAACATCGCCGATCCGCACCGAACGGCCGGTGCGCGCTACCCAGCCGGTGATGCCTTCGCCAATTTTCAATTTTAAGGCGGGCGCTCTTTCGGGTAAGCCTTGAGCCGCCTCGATATCGAGAAAACCCGTGCTGGGATTCAGAAGCGCGATACTCCCGCTGGTCCCTCCAACCAGCCGCACGGCCTCCGTCACAATCAATCGCAAGGCCTGGGCGCTATCGAGCGTCGAGAAGATTTCATTACTGATTTGATGGACCTTGAGGAGCCGTTCATACCGCGCTTGAAGCAGTTCGTATTCCGTGTTCACGTCATTTCTCTCCCAAACTGGCGGCGGGCTCTCGCCGCCTTACCCCGCGCGCCTGCAGCAGCATGCCGGAGCCGCCCGCTAAGTCAACGACGCAACCGGCGGCCGACCCAAATTGACCTTGCCGCCCCGCGCCGTCCGGAATAAGTTTAGCCCATGCCAAAGCCCATCCATCGTCGGACTGCTTTCAAATTGATTGGCGCCGCGCTCACCTTGCCTATGTTCGCCCTGCCTGCGGCTGAGATCAAAGAAAAACGCTGGAAAACGGCGATCGGCCTCAACGGCTTCGAGTCGGGAGCCGCTAAATACAAAAAGAACTATCCCATTTGGGAGATCCTCGACTTCGCCGCGCGTCAGGGGTTTGACGGCGTCGAGCTGGTGAGTGGCTGGCCCGCGGGCAACTACCCGGACGCCGACGAAGAAAACCGCGTTCGGGCGTTGCGCCGACTCTATGACGAATACGGACTGCGGGTCTTTTCCATCCAACTGGGCGCGGACGGCGCCTTCGATCCCGACGAAGCCGCGCGCCACCGCTGGCTTGACGAGTTCCGCCAACGCGCGCGTCTGGCCCGCCAACTCGGCTGTGAATGCGTTGGCCTGTGGCCCGGCGGCGGCTTGCGCGGGCAAACCATCGACCAAGCCATCGAGCGGCTAGCTCAAACCTTCCAGGCGGCGGGCGAAATCGCCGCCAGCCAAGGATTAATCGCCTGTTTTGAAATCGAACCCGTGTTTGTTTTCAACCAGGAAGACCACTACTTACGCATCCTGCATGGGGCAAACCATCCCGCGATCAAGGGTATTTACGATCCGAGCCACTTTGACTTGATGTGCCACTCCAGCGGTAAGCCCGAGGAAATGCTCCAACGCGTGGGCGTGAAGAACATTGGGTACGCGCAATTTTGCGACACCGATGGAACCTTGCGCGACGGCGGCACCTCCAAACACCTCGCCTGCGGGGACGGCCACACCGATTGCGCCAAAGGGCTGAAATATCTTAAAGACGGCGGTTTTCGCGGCTGGATTATGGTCGACGCCTGGGAGGTGCCCGATCCCTATGACGCCTGCGTCCGGTGCAAACAAGTGATCGACCACGGGTGGGAAACTTAGCGGCTAGATTGCTCGGCCTCCCGCTTCGGCATACGGATCGGGATCGATTCGTAAGCTAGCAGCCCGTTTTGGGCGAGCGATCGGGTGTCCGGGCAAGGCGCAAGCGAGGGAAGACGGCTAAAACGACCTCAGACCGAGTGCGCAACGCCGCCAAGCAGGCAAAAGACCGCCGCTATTTTTGGGTTATCCCACCGACCGATTAGTAAGCTCGGAGTCCAACCTTTATGCCTGGAGCACCGGCTAAACCTAAAGCCTTGCCAGCATTATCCGATATCCTATAACAGGGATTAATTAGAATTGGGGTTGCGTCTGAAGAATTCGTCGGCATAAAGGAGTCGGGTGCATGAGCATGAAAATTCCGCTAGTCAAATTTGAAGAGTCCGAAAGGGTACCCATCGAGGTGATCCACCGGCAGTCCGCCGCCATTGCCGAAAATCCGCTGACCACCGAACTGCTGAACGCGGCGCTCAACTACGTTTTCATCATCAACCGCCAACGCCAAATTGTCTTCGCGAGCCATAACTGCAAAGATTTATTTCCCGGGCATCCCTTGGATGAACTGCTAGGACTGCGCCCAGGAGAAGCCTTGGCTTGTGAGCACGCCACCAGCGCGCAAAAAGGCTGCGGCACGACCGCCTTTTGCCGGGAGTGCGGAGCCGCCAAAGCCATCATCGCCAGCTTGATGGGCCATAAAAGCGTCGAGGAATGCCGCTTAACCCGGATCATTAATTGCCAGCCGGCGTCCATCGATCTATTGGTGTGTGCCATTCCT
The DNA here is from genome assembly GCA_002306985.1 of Verrucomicrobia bacterium UBA1319. GTDB lineage: Bacteria > Verrucomicrobiota > Verrucomicrobiia > Limisphaerales > UBA1319 > UBA1319. The sequence goes on along the minus strand of DBTJ01000107.1, from coordinate 42,386 downwards.
TTCGTTTACCAAGGCGAGTCGTTTTCGATTCTCTCCCTCGCCGACATCAGCCATGAGAAACGCCGGTTTGTCCTCGAACAGGTTTTATTCCGCGACCACCTTATTACCGCCGAAGGCTTGGGTAGTTTTGCCAAGCCGACCGATTCCCCAAACCGCAAAGGCTTGGAGCATTCGTTGGTGCAACAGGGGCTTAGACATCTGCTAGAAGAAATCCAAGCCCAGCGCGACTTGGATCTAGCCGAAAAGAATTTACTGTCAACCCATCCGGAACCCACGGAATCGCTCGCCTTACTAAAAGCTGAAACCCAGTCTTTCAAACAACATCCCGCGGCAGCCAAACGGCGGCTGAAAATCGATCCCCAAGCGGCGTCCTTAGTGTTTAAAAGCGATTCCACCCTGCTCCGGCGCATGCTCGGCCACCTGATTAAAAACGCTTTGGAAGCGATCCCTGAGGGTCAAACCGTTACCCTTAGCTGCCAGCGAGAGAACCAGCAGCTACGTTTTTGCGTTCATAATCCCGGGATTTTGGCGCCCGCAGCTCAATTGCAGGTATTTCAACGGTCCTACACCACCAAAGGAAGCGGCCATGGCCTGGGTACGTATAGTGTTAAGCTGTTGGCGGAAAAGTATCTGCGCGGCAAGACCGGTTTTATTTCGACTCCCGAGCAAGGCACGACCTTCTGGTTTTCCGTTCCCATTGAAACCGAAGCCACTCATTTTGAAGCACCTCGAAATATCCGCACGGCTGGCGATCCCCTGGTTTGACACGGTTTCGCCGGGTGGTTAGAGTACCGCGCTGTATGAGCGTCCTCAAGGACTCAATTGTCGAACTAATCAGGAAAACATCCGCGGAAATACCGGATGATGTACAACAGTCCCTGCTGGCTTCGTTGAAACGCGAACAAGCGGGAACCATTGCCGAGTCAGCCCTGAAGATTATTCAGCGCAACATCGAACTTGCCCAAAGCAAGTCGCAACCTCTTTGCCAAGACACTGGCAGCGTCATTTTTTACGTGGACGCCCCCCGGGACTTCGATCAAGCCGGGTTTGAAGAAACCGCCCGCGAAGCGGTGAGCGCCGCCACCAAAGCAGGTTATCTGCGCCAAAACTCGGTGGATTCCATCACGGGAAGAAATGACGGCACCAATGTCGGCCCGGGCGCGCCCGTCCTGCATTTTCATCAACACCGCTCCCCGGAAATCAAAGTCCGTATGATGTTAAAAGGTGGCGGCTGCGAAAACGTCGGGGCGCAATATTCGTTGCCCATCGAAAAGATGAAAGCCAACCGCGATTTGGATGGCTGCCGCAAAGTTATCCTGGACGCCGTATTGCAAGCGCAGGGCAAGGGGTGCGGTCCGGGCATTCTTGGCGTTTGCATTGGCGGCGACCGCGCCACCGGTTACGAACATTCCAAACACCAGTTTTTGCGTAAAATCGATGACCGCAACCCGAATCCGGAACTGGATCGGCTGGAACAGGACATCTTGGAAACCGGCAATTCGCTAGGCATCGGCCCCATGGGGTTCGGTGGCAAAACCACTCTGTTGGGAGTGAAGATCGGCGTGTTAAACCGCGTGCCCGCCTCGTTTTTCGTCAGCGTGAGTTACATGTGCTGGGCATTCCGGCGCCAGGGAGTCACCCTAAGCTCTGAGGGCAAAATCCAACAATGGCTTTATTAATACTATGATCTCACTGACAGCTCCTTTCACTGAAGAAAAAATTCGCGCCCTCAAAGTCGGCGATGAAGTGGAAATCAGCGGCGTCGTTTTCACCGGCCGCGACGCCGTGCATAAGTACTTACACGAAGGCGGCGCCCTGCCCGCGGAGGTCTCTTTCCAAAACGGCATCGTTTACCATTGCGGCCCCGTGGTGTTGCGCGACGAGCAAGGCGCCTGGAAAGTCGTGGCCGCCGGCCCGACCACCTCGATCCGCGAAGAACCTTACCAAGGCGAAATCATCAAGAAATTCGGCTTGCGCGGCGTCATCGGCAAAGGCGGCATGGGTGATCGCACCTTGGCCGCCTGCCAGGAATTCGGTTGTGTTTATTTCCACGCCATTGGGGGCGCGGCCCAGGTCCTCGCCGAATGCATCAAGCGCGTGCCAAACGTCCATTTCCAAAAGGAATTCGGCTCCCCCGAAGCTATCTGGGAAATGGTCGTCGAAAAATTCCCCGTGGTGGTCACCATGGATTCCCACGGCAACTCGTTGCATAAAAAAGTCTACGACGCCAGCGTCGCCGCCCTGGCCAAACGTTTATAAACCGCAGTTACCGTTCCGATTACAAAAGACACGCTCTTAGGCGTGTCTTTTTTTATTCGACGCGTTCGCCCACCGGCTTGCGCGGGCAACGATTGAAGATGACAGGCAACCCGGTTGTCCCCCATAATGGCTCTCCATGAAATCGATGACGGGATATGGGCGAGGTGAATGCGCCCAAAATGGCTTCAAGATTACTATCGAAGCAAGCTCGGTAAATCGCAAGCAGAGCGAGCTTTCGATTCAGTTTCCACGCGAACTCGAACCTTTGGAACCCCAAGCGCGGGATGAAATCAACCGGCACGTCTCACGCGGCCGAGTCACCGTACGGGTGAGCTTACATACCACTGACAGTCAGCAGATTCCCAAAGTGAGGATCAACGAAAATCTAGCCCGTGAATACACGCGCGAACTGCGGCGATTAGGCAAGGAACTGCATTTGGCGGGAGATGTGACGCTCGAGTTGCTCGCCCGCGCGCCGGGAGTGTTGGAAACCGAAGACGCGGCGCCCGAAGCCGAGGCGTTTTGGCCCGCGGTTGAAAAAGCTCTCAAACAATCGTTTGCCGCCTTGGTAAAAATGCGCGAACGCGAAGGAGCCCATTTGGCCAAGGATTTGACCAATCGGATGGGCACGATGAAAAAAGCGGCGTCCCGGGTTGAAAAATTGGCTCCGCAGGTGCAAAAACGGTATCATGAACAATTGCTAGCCCGGGTCCAGCAAGCGGAGACGCAGATTGAACCGCAGCGGTTGGCGCAAGAGATCGTATTGTTTGCCGATCGTTCGGATATCTCCGAGGAATTGACCCGACTCAAGAGCCATTTCCAACAATTTCAGGATTGCCTCAAATCGTCCGAGCCGGTGGGCCGAACCCTGGATTTTCTATGTCAGGAAATGAACCGGGAAGTGAACACGCTGGGCGCCAAAGCCAACGATAGCTCGATCTCCCGCGAAGTGGTGTTACTGAAAACAGAATTGGAAAAATTCCGCGAGCAAGTTCAGAACGTTGAATAGTCGCCCCATTATGAAACGTTCCGCCATACTGCTCGTCATCTCCGCCCCGTCGGGTGGAGGCAAAACCACCGTATGCCAACAACTTCTCGGGGCCAACGCCGCCATGCGCCGGGCCGTCACTTGCACCACCCGAACCCCGCGAACCGGCGAAAAGGACGGGGTGGACTATTATTTTCTCACGCCCGAAACCTTCGAGCAAAACGTCCAAGCCGGCCTTTTTCTTGAACATGCCACCGTGTACCAACATCGCTACGGCACTTTAAAATCCGAAGTGCAGAACCATTTGCGCGCGGGCAGGGATGTTTTATTGGCCATGGATGTGCAGGGCGTCGCCACGCTCAAGCAGCGAGCGAAAGCCGATGCGGAACTATCCGGAGCGTTGGTCACCGCCTTTATTACCCCGCTTTCCATTGACGTGCTGGCCGAGCGTTTGCGCAAACGCGGAACCGATTCGGAGGAAGTCCGGCAACGGCGGCTGGGGGCTGCCAAAGACGAAATTGCCCGATGGCCGATTTTCGATTATCTCATCGTCAGTTCCACCATCGCTGAAGATATGCGCCGCATGCAATCGATTTTGGAAGTGGAAAAACTAAAAAGTTCGCGGGTTACCCATTTTGAAGCGTAAAATCCGAACTTTATTCACTCATACACAACGAATTACAACCAAAACAAAGGCCGGCGCGCAGTCGGTTAGGAGGCCTAGTGGCGGCCAGGTAATATGAATTCAAATCCTGTGGTGATCTTGGGAGTCACCGGTTCTATCGCAGCGCATAAAGCGGTTGATGTGGCGAGCCAGTTAACGAAACAAGGCTGCGCGGTACGCGTGGCCATGACGCCGGACGCGCAACGCTTCGTCACGGCCCTACCTTTTAAAACCCTTTCGCGTCATAGAGTTGTCACTGAACTATTTGACGAACAAGAAGATTGGAAGCCTGTTCATATTGAGTGGGCGGACGAAGCGCAATTGATGTTGATTGCTCCCGCCAGCGCGAACACCCTTGCCAAACTGGCCCATGGCATTGCCGATAACGCGCTCACCTGCATGGCTTTAGCCCTAAACTCGAAGGCCAAATTACTCCTTGCGCCGGCCATGAACGGCAAAATGTGGCTCCACCCCGCCACCCGGCAGAACGTCAGTCTATTGCGTGAACGCGGAGCGGAATTCATTGGGCCAGAAGAAGGTAGCTTAGCTTGCGGTTATGAGGGTGTGGGGCGCTTATGGCCGGTGGAGGCTATTGTGAATCAGGCATTAAAGTTGCTTCATAAAACGAATTAATTTTGCCGTGTCGAACCGAGAAGCGGTGCCGGATGGTACCCCCGGTCAATCCGAGGTTTGCTTTTCCTTCGAATAGATTATAAAAAGAGTACATTCAATTTTGGCGTGGCATAGCTGGCATTTTGCGCGGCGGTGCCTGACGTGTGGTTTTTTTTGCACTGATGCGCAGTCCGCTTAAGGACTCAGCTATGAGTCTCGCTTTTTGGGACAAAATTAAAAAATTGCCGAAGTTCCTGGAAACCTCCGCCTTGGATCCCAGCGAACAAGCGGATCGCATTCGACGGACCGAACGCAACATCGTTCTGCCAGTCAAATTTCTGGTCGTAGCGGTCTTGTTTTATTACCTATTCCAGAAAAAATTACTGGATGACTCGACCAGCACCCAAGAAGTCGTTCAAAGCACCGTGCGCCAGTTTTTTCTGGTTTGCGTGATGTTGAATATCGGCGGGGCATCGGTGCTGCTCACCATGGATTGGCTACCCTTCCGGGTGGTTCAATTCACCGTGTTTGGCATCTCCCTGCTGGACACCTTGTTCATGTCGGGTCTGATCCTGATCACTGGCGGCTTCGAGAGCATGATTTTCTGGATCTTCCTGGGGTTGATTGCCCGCAACGCGATCAGCATCCCTTCGGCCCCCTACCAGCTCACCTTAAATGTCATCGTCAGCATTTGTTATTTGGCGGCGGGCTTGCTGGACGTGGCGATCAACAAATTCGATCCTCCACCCGGCCCGCAGGAAGATGTGGCGCCGGAAAACTTCATCATGCGGCTGGCCCTTTTGTGGCTGATGACCGCCTGTTGTTATGCCATCCAAATCCTGCTCGACCGTCAGCGGCGCGCGGAGGAGGAAGCGCGGGAATTCGCCCTGCGCCAGGAGCAATTACGCTCCACCAGTCGGCTGGCGGCGGAAATCGCGCACCAACTCAAAAATCCGCTGGGCATCATCAACAACGCGGCTTTCAACCTGCAGCGTAATGTCAAAGAAGGCAAAGCCACCATCACTCAAGCGATCCGCATCATCCGGGAAGAAGTGGACCGCTCCGATCGCATTATCACCAACCTGATGGGGTATGCGAGGCTGGCGGAAGATCCGCTGGAAAAAATCGAAGTGGTCGAGGAATTGGATCGCGCCATCGATCTCGTGCTGCCATCGGTGATTAATTACCCGATCGAGCTCACGCGCGAGTATTCGCCCCCCTTGCCGCCGCTGATGATGCAGCGCAGCCACTTAAACGAAATCTTTGTCAATATTCTGCTGAACGCGCGGGAAGCCATGCCCAACGGAGGCAAAATCAAGGTCGCGGCGCAGCCAGGACCCGACTACTCCGTGCTGGTTAATATCACGGATAACGGGCCGGGGGTGCCGCTGGAAATTCGCGAGAAAATATTTGAGCCGTATTATACCACTAAAGAAAAAGGTAGTGGATTGGGCCTGGCAATTGTCCGGCACAACATAGAAATATACGGCGGATCCGTAAAAATAAAATCCGAGCTTGGAAAAGGAACAGAGTTCTTACTAACCTTACCAGCTAAGTCACTGATGAAAATACGCCGATGAAACCAAGTCTCCCGCCACTCCTCATCATAGATGACGAAAAGAACATGCGTCTTTCGCTTGAGACGGTCATGACCGACGAGGGTTACAGTGTCAAATCCGTCGAGTCCGCTGAGCGAGGCATGGAATTGCTCTCCCAAGAAGAGTTTTTCATGGTGATCACCGATGCCCGCTTAGGCGGCATGAGTGGGTATGAGTTTCTGGAAAAAGCGCGCGCGCGCTGGAGCCAGCTGCCCATCCTAGTGATCACCGCTTACGCAACCCCAAAGCTAGCCGTCGAAGCCATCAAAGCCGGCGCCATCGATTACCTGGCCAAACCCTTCGCGCCGGAGGAACTGCTGCATGCGGTGGGTCGCTGCGCCGAACGGCATTCGTTGATCAAGGAGAACGCCCAATTGCGGGCGCGCTCGACTGATATTTGCCAAGTCGACCAGATCATTGGCAATTCCTCCAAAATGGTGGAATTACGCCAATTTATCCAAACCGTGGCCCCCACCGATGCGACGGTTTTGATCCTGGGAGAAAGCGGCACCGGCAAGGAACTCATCGCCGGCTCCTTACACACGCTAAGCCGGAGGCATGAGGCCAGTTACGTGCGCATCAATTGCGCGGCCATTCCGGAAACCTTGCTCGAAAGCGAGCTTTTCGGCCATGAAAAGGGCGCCTTCACCGGCGCGCTCAAACAAAAACCCGGACGCGTGGAAGAAGCGGATGGCGGCACGATTTTCTTGGATGAAATCGGCGATATGAGCCGTCCCCTCCAAGCCAAACTGCTGCGTTTCCTCGAAGATGGGACGTTCACCCGCGTGGGCGGCAACGACGAGTTGCGCGTTAACGTCCGGCTGATCGCCGCCACCAACCGCGATATCATCGACGCCATCCGGCAGAATCACTTCCGCGAGGACCTGTTCCACCGACTTAACGTGGTGCAATTCCGGCCCCCTCCGTTGCGGGAACGCGCCGAAGATATCGGTTTGCTAGCGGAGCATTTCTTGCGGCAGTTTAGTGCCGCCATGAACAAGACGGTGCAGGGGATTTCCAAAGGGGCGCTCATAAAACTGTGCTCGCACCACTGGCCGGGCAACGTACGGGAATTGCGCAACGTGATTGAACGCGCGGTGATTCTGGAAAACTCCCAGGAAATTCACCCGGAAAGCTTGCCGGATTTCCAATTGGAGGCCCGGTTGCGCAAATCCCTCGGAGCTACCCTTCCCACGGCCCAATCGCTCGACGAGTTTATGTCGAATTACGAGCGGGAAATTATTTTGACAGCCTTGGAGCAAAATCACTTCAGTTTGACTAAAACCGCGGACCAGCTAAAGATTAGCCGTCATGCATTGCGTTATCGCATGCAACGGTTGAATATTAACGTGGAAAACACCTTTGACGATGAACCGCCCACGGCGGGCAAAGAAAAAACGTGAAATTAGATCCAAATCATTTGATTGTTGCGCAGGGATTTGAATTACCTCATGCCGCAGCCTCCCCGGTTGGGCAATCCACGTGGATGTCGATCAACGAGTTTTTTATCGTCGTTGGCTCAGGCTTGGCGGTGGCGATTTTGCTTTTCGTCTGTGTGTTGGTTTTCAAAAAACGGCGCGCGGATTCGCGGCATCATCACCATCGTCATGAACGTTCCAACCGGAGTTCTTCGACCTCCAATTCGGAGGCGGACGAGGAAAGCAAAGGCTCCAGCCATCAGCACCACCGCCGCCGAGTCCGCCGCCGCGACCACCGGCCGCGCAACCCCACTTTGGCCGAAACCGGCGGGCTGCCGCCCATCAAACCCAACGATCCCAACCCGTCCGCGCCGATATAAACATGGACGCTTGCCGGCGGATCACGCGCAAAAGCGCGTCAAACCTGGCGCTGGCCTTTGTGCTCTTGCCCAAAGACCGACGGGATGCCATGGCCGCGCTCTATGCCTTTTGCCGCGAAGTCGACGATGTATCCGATAATGAAGGCCGGCCGGCGAATCAACGCCGCGAGCAACTAGCGGCCTGGCGGGCGGACATCAAAGCCGCCTGCCAACAAGGCCACCCGCAATTCGAAGTCAACCAGGAACTCATGCCGGTGATCGCCCAATACCGGCTGCCCTTCGAACTGTTTGACGAATTGATCCGAGGGGTCGAGATGGATCTCGATATCAACCGGTACCCAACCTGGACGGATCTCGAGCTTTATTGCTACCGCGTGGCCTCGGTCGTTGGCCTGTTAAGCATCGAAATCTTCGGCTACCAGCAGCCCGGGACCAAAGAATACGCCGTTAACCTTGGCAAAGCCTTGCAATTGACGAACATCTTGCGAGATGTGCGCGTCGACGCCGAGCGCGGACGAATTTACCTGCCGCTCAGCGAATTGGAGAAGTTTAAGGTCGCGCCCGAGGAGATTTTGCAAAACCGCGTCTCGGATAATTTCCGCGCCTTAGCCGCCAGCGTAGCGCGGCAAGCAAGGACTTTTTATCGCCAGGCAAGCGCGACGCTACCGGCTGCGGACCGCCGGGCTATGTCCACCGCCGAGCTAATGGGCACGGTTTACTGGCGCTTGTTGAGAAAAATCGAGAACTCTCATTTTGATGTGCTCGCGCCCAAACTGATCCGCTTAAGTAAACCTCGCAAACTTGGCCTCATTTTACGCGCCCTGGTCAAGCAGGCGCTGGGCAACACGACTTCGGATTACGGTCAATAGCGGCGTCTGTGTCGCCAGCCTAAAGATTATCGTACCGGCGAATGCTGCGATTGCGTTGAGGTTTCACCACGGCTATTTGGCAGCGAATAACCAATGTAGGCGCCAGTGGAGCGGGCTCCCGGTTGGCCATCTGAATTGCGCCGCGCCACCTCAACCACAGGATGTGCGGGCGGAGTTACCCCATGGCGTTCAATTATGATCTGGCGGGTGAACAGACTAGGAACAACGTTCTTATACCGATACACTTCCAGAGCCATCCATTTTTCCAAGATCGAACCCGGACGCGTGTTCCTCAACGCGAGCAAGGCTGGGTATAGTAAATCGGGATACCGCAATCCCCATAAAATGCGCACGCATGAAGCCAGCCGTCGACAGTTTGCGTTTTGAAGACGATAAATCAATCGCCCGGCGCCGCTATCCGAAATGGGCGCCACCCATCGCCGGAGCCCACAATACACTTACCCCCCATGCTCCCACCCACAAGTTAAACCTCAAGTTTGCCACTTAGTCCCCCCGCCAACGGGCCACTTCGGGAAAAACCTCGGTAATACGTGCAGCAGCAAACTCCGGCCACTAAAAGGCGCGCCAAAAACATCATCGATTCAACTCCTTATCGTTTCTCCGGCAGCAAAATACTTTGGCTGGATTGATACCCCGCCAGTTGCATTTCCAGACGGTGTTTATTGACCGCGTAAGTTTTCGCCACCGTCTCGCTTACCACCCCCGCCAACAATAGCTCGGTAAGATATTGGTCGAACGAGTGCATTCCTTGATTGGTACACACCTCGATGATATCGGTAAGCCGGTTAAGCTCATTCTGCTGAATGGCGCTTTGCACCGTACGATCCCGCTTCATAATTTCCAAACAGGGCACCTGACGATCGTAGACACTGGGAATCAAGCGCTGGCATATGAGCATGTTGAGATTGCGCGCCAGCAAGTTGGTTATCATGTTTTGCTCCGCCGCGGGATAGTGTTCGCGCAATCGCGAAATGGCCTGGGCGGCGGAATCGGCGTGTAACGTGCTAAAGACCAAATGGCCGGTTTCAGCGGCTTGGAGCGCGGCGAAGATGCTTTCCCGATCCCGAATTTCGCCGACGAATATGATGTTGGGATCTTGCCGCATGGCGTTGCGAATGCCATCGGCGAAGGTGTGGGTGTCGATCCCCACCTCGCGTTGCTCGAACTGAGAAAGCGCATCCTCAAAGATAAACTCGATGGGATCTTCAATCGTGACGATGCGCATAGCCAGCAAGAGATTGATCTCCTGCAACATGGCGCGAACCGTGGTGCTCTTACCTTGGCCGGTGGGGCCCGTCACCAATACCAGCCCGCGCGGTTCGTTGGCCACCTCTTTGAGCGTCGGCGGTAACTGCAAATCCTTCAAGGTCAGGTTTTGGCGGGGCACGATGCGGAATGAACAAGATTGGCGGCCCTGTTGTTTACTAAAATTCACCCGCCAGCGCACTTCCGCCATGTCGACACTCAAATCCAGCTCGCATTCCCGCCGTATCCGATCCATCGTTTCCGGGGAGAAATTCTCGGCAAACCAGCGCCAATAGTCCTCGCCTAAAGCGATCGGCACCTGCTCGGTGCTAAAAATCCGCAACACGCCTTTGAGACGATAGCGGGCGGGTTTGCCCTCTTGGAAATGCAAATCCGAAGCTCCCGTATCTTTCAGCCAGTTGAGTAGCTTACAAAGCTGGGTATCTGTTTTTATTTGTTCCATAGCGATTTGAGCAGATAAATTCCCCGCTGATTCCACGCATTATGGCTGACGAATACGATCTTCGGATGGGCACTGTGGTATTTCTAATGCCCACATTCCCAGTACCCGCTCCGTCGCAGCACCCTCCGCGTTTTTCAGCCGGTTCTATAATTGGACAGGGATGGAAGCAAAAGATTCCTCATAAACTTCAGCCATGCCGATCGCCACCGGGGCAAGATTGAAAATCACTCCCCCATCGGCCTGCAATACCACCGTTCTTTTCAAGGCACTCACCGCCACCCATTGCCATACGGAACTTTTTCTCGCCTCCTTTGACCGGCGCATGAACTTCCTCAACTGTCTGAACCATCACGCGGCGATAGATAGGTTTGCATTAAAAAATGAAGCTAGGGATCAAACGCTGGATGATCTGACAAACGCGACACCACTTCATCCGAAACCAAATCTGCCAGCAATTGGCGGGCCGTTTTCAATTGGCCTGGTAAAACCAGGTCCGGGGCAATTTCATTTAATGGCTCGAGCACAAATCGGCGGAGATGCGCGCGGGGATGAGGCAAAGTTAAGCGCGCGGTGTGCGCGCGCGCCGGACCAAAACAGATCAAATCCAAATCCAACGGGCGAGCTTCATTGAGGATTTGCTTGGGCCGTCTGCCAAATTCGGTCTCCAACTCTTGAAAACGGGCCAATAAGCTCTCCGGAGTTTCCCGTTCCACCGGCCACAGACCCACCACCGCGTTGATAAAAGGCGGCGCGTCAGGCGGACAATCCACAGGCGTGGTACGCCAAAGAGAAGACAGCCGTAACGGACTGCGACTAAACGGCCTAAGCCGACTCATCGCCACGCGGATGAGCCGGGGTGAATCCCCCTGGTTCGATCCCAAGGAAACATAAGCTATAGAACCAGCAGGCATGACAAAACCACCAGCGAACCCGGCCTAATTCAGCGGGCAAGTTCCTGGAGACCGATTTTGGAGAAACCCCTATTTCAACCCCAACACCGCCTGCATATCGTAAATGCCTGGGGGTTGCGATACCACCCATTGCGCGGCTCGCAAAGCGCCGTTGGCGAAAGTATCCCGGCTTGAGGCTTTATGGGTCAGTTCCAAACGCTCGCCTAATCCGGCAAAGATCACGGTATGATCCCCCACCACATCGCCACCCCGCAACGAATGCATGCCGATTTCCGTTGGCTTGCGTTCGCCGGTGATCCCCTGGCGGCCATAACGCAACTCGCTTTGCTCGCGAGCTTCCGCCAAGATTTTGCCCAGAGTCGCCGCCGTACCACTCGGAGCATCCAATTTGTAACGGTGGTGCATTTCAACCACTTCGAGATCGAAGGCGGGACCCATGATTTCCACGGCTTTGCGTGTGAGCCAAAAAAGCGCATTCACGCCGGTGGAATAGTTTGAGGCCCAAACGATTGGAATTTCGGTTTGGCAGGCACGGATGGACTGCTCCTCCGAGGCGCTATGCCCCGTTGTGCCGATAACCAAGGCCTTATGGTGCTGAGCGCATAGGCGGGCGATAGCCACCGTTGCGATATGAAAGCTGAAATCAATGACCACATCGCACTGCGGCACCAAGGGTGCGATATCATCTCCCTGATCCACCTGCCCCGCCACTTGAATGGCCGGGACGCGCGCGGCACAGGATAACAGTGCCTGGCCCATGCGACCTTTGTAACCGGTTATAATTACCTTTGTCATTTGATCAACCCGCATTTCATCAAGGTTGCCCGCAACACTTCTTTGTTTTTGGCGCTCATGGGAACCAAGGGGAGTCGATATTCCTCTTGTATCTGGCCCAAAATTGCCATAGCGGCTTTAACCGGGCCGGGATTCGTCTCGATGAACAGATCGCGGAACAATTGAAAATACTCCAAATGAATCTTCTGCGCGGCCGACCACTGGCCCAAAGCGGCGGCTTTTACCATATCCGACACCGCGCGGGGAATAATATTGGAAGCCACACTGATCACCCCATCAGCCCCCACGGACATAAACGGCAGCGTGAGCGAATCGTCGCCGCTTAAAATGACAAAGCGATTCCCGAGCAGAACTCGCAACTGGCTCACCCGATCGGGGTTGCCCCCCGCTTCCTTGATGCCGACGATATTGGAGCATTCCCGCTGCAAGCGGCAAACCGTTTCCACGCCGATTTCCACGCCGCAACGTCCGGGGATACTGTAAAGGACGATCGGGATAGAAACCAATTTGGCCAGCGTCTTAAAATGCTGAAAAATACCCTCTTGGGTGGGCTTATTGTAATAGGGAGCCACCAGTAAACAGCCATTGACGCCTAATTTAGCGGCGGCTTCCGTGAGCAAAATCGCCTCGTTAGTCGAATTGGCCCCCGTGCCCGCCAACACTTGAATCCGGCCAGCGGCAATCTTCACCGCCAACTCGATCACATGGATATGCTCCTCAATACTAAGCGTGGGCGATTCCCCGGTGCTACCCACGGGGACGATGCCGTCCACTCCGCCCGCCACCTGCGCTTGGATCAAGTTTTGGAGCGCCGCCTCATCCACCTGCCCATTGCGAAACGGTGTCACAATGGCCGTATAAGTCCCTGTAAACATAAAGTTTAAACGCGAATTTTTCCCTCAAACACGAATTCCGCCGGTCCCGTCAAACAAACGTTATCATACCGTCCATCAGCAACCGTAAAGGCCACTTCGAGTAGATCGCCGCCTTGAGCTTGCACTTTTACCGGTGAAACAAACTGTCGCACGTGGGCGGCAATCAGCGCTGACGCCACGATCCCCGTGCCGCAAGCGAGCGTTTCATTTTCCACCCCACGCTCATAGGTGCGCACGCGAATATGGCTTGGCCCAAGCACCTGAACAAAGTTTACGTTGGTTCCTTTGGGCGCAAATTGGACGTGCCGCCGGACTTCCGCCCCCGTCTTTACCACTTCCGCTAGATCGGCATTTTCCTCAAACAACACCGCGTGTGGCACTCCGGTGTTGATAAAATGAACGGTGCGCGGGCCGCCGGACAAGGGCACCTGCAAATCCAGCTTCAAATCCCGCGGCGACGTGAGTTTGACCGCTACCCGGTTGTTCTTAAGCAATTCAGCCTGAATCACCCCAGCCAGCGATTCAAAAGCCACCGTGTTTTCGCATTTGGTCAGTTTCCGCACATAACGCGCAAAACATCGGGCGCCATTGCCACACATTTCCGCCACACTGCCGTCGCTATTATAGAAATCCCATGCCCATTCCGTTTTGCCACTGGGATTGTGAATCAGAAGCATAAGCCCATCGGCCCCCACCCCGCGTTGCCGATGGCAGAGTCGAACAATGAGATCCCGGTCCAACTTGATGGAGCCGTCCCGGTTGTCCAAAAGAACGAAGTCATTCCCGGCCCCGTTCATTTTTACAAACTTCAAAACCATGACTTCACTCTACCAAGCCGAAAACAAAAGACAAGCTTAGGGAGCATATTACCCCGGATAGCCTGAGCCCGAAAATGCACAGGGTGCGCCTCGAAACGCACACTCCCCCAAATGGAGTATTCCATGAATATTGAGAATCAAGCATAATTAGGTCGATCCAAGTTGGGGATGAAACGCCAGTTTGACTTATAGCGCTTCGGCATAGGCCGAAACAGATTACGCGAGCAGTTGGAATGTCCTACTGAAATCAGGTGATTTGGGCACTCGATAAGGCGCTGAACCGGGTGAAAAACGATCAGTAGCAGATTGACACGGAAGTACGAACGATTACATTTTGTTACAAACCAAACCGAATAATCAGTTAACACAGGAACATTTATGAAGAAATGTGAAAATCTGGCTCGCCAGCCGAAGCCAGTGCCAACGAAAATAGGCTTTACGCTTATTGAGTTACTTGTCGTCATAGCCATTATAGCCATCCTGGCGGGCATGCTGTTACCCGCCTTAGCTAAGGCGAAAACGAAGGCCCAGGGCATTATGTGCCTTAACAACGGCAAACAGTTAGGCCTCGGCTGGATCATGTACGCCGATTCCAACAATGACAAAGTAACCGGCAACATGGACGGCGGGGACGCCCAGACCGCGTCAAACACCAATAAAACTTGGTGCGTAGGCTGGCTCGATTTCGGCACGGGCACACCCTTTGGCGCAAACACCAACTTGAGCTATTTAAAGAATTCTCAAATAGGCCAATACGTGGCGAACGCAACCGCTATTTTTAAATGCCCCGCCGATTTGTCCACGGGCACTTATAGTGGTAAAAAATATCCGCGTGTACGCAGTGTTTCCATGCAAGCTTACATGGGGGACCGTTCAGGCCCATACACCACTGGATATAAGCAATTCAAAAAAATCTCGGACATCACTCGTCCGTCCCCTTCCAAAGCCGCCGTATTCCTGGATGAGCGCGAAGACGGCCTTAACGATGGCTGGTTCGCCATCGACATGTCGGGTTATGATCCGTTACAACCCGGCAGCTATAAAATTGCCGATTATCCCGCGAGCTATCATAATGGGGCTGGCGGCTGGTCCTTCGCGGATGGCCACTCGGAAATTCGCAAATGGCAAGATGCGCGCACCATGCCTGTCCTAAAACGCGGCACGGAACTGTCGCTAGGAATCGCCTCGGCGAAGAATCCCGATGTCGCCTGGATGCAGTCGCATGCAAGCTCCAAGGAGTCCGGCGCGACCCGCTACGAATAATTCGTTTTTTTAAACACCTCCCTACCACCCCGGCATCTTTCCTTGCGCCACCACCCATGGCGGGGAGAATGCCGGGATTGTTTTTAATGGCCTTGGCCTTGTCGAATCTCCGCCAGACGATTGCCTTCCAACGGACCAAAGGACTCCACCGCCCCGGATGGCCATTCCACGGTAATCGCCTCCACCCTTGCGCTGGCTCCCAGGCCAAAATGCACGCGTGGATCGTTGCTTGAACAGTAGCCTGAATTGGGTTGAACCTGCCGCCATTGCGTTTTCCCGCCTGAGACCAACCGAATCATAGCGCCCACGGCAAGGTTTCCCTGATGGTTGAGCACGTTGAGTTGAATCCAGTGTCCTTTGGAAGAAACAATATTATGTAAAAAATGAAGCGGACCGTCCCGATTGATGATCACCATATCCACTCCGCCATCATTATCGAGGTCGCCAAAGGCCACCCCCCGGCTCGTGGCCAGGAGTTGCCGTGCCGTGCCACCAAGAGGCACCTCTTTGAATCGGCCTTCTCCCAAACCGTGATACAAAATATTCGGCTCCGCAAATGGATCGTTGGGATCCAAATCATTCCGCCCTAGTTTCACCCGCCCATTGGCGATGTACAAATCCAAGATCCCATCATTATCGAAATCGTAAAACCCCACCCCAAAACCCGTGTAAGGCTCACTATGGGCGCCAGGACCATCGCTAGTAATATGATCTACGAAGTAGCCGTTTGAATTGACAAACAGGCGATTGCCTTCGCCAACCAGATGAGTCACAAACAGGTCGAGCCATCCCCGCTGATAAATATCCACCGCCTGAATTCCCATACCCGCTTCACTCATCCCCATGGAATTGACGGCGCAACCGCGGATCATGGCCTCGTCAACGAACTTGCCATTGCCTTGATTAATCCAGAGTTGGTTCGGCATAGCGTCATTTGCCACGAAAAAATCGGGCTTGCCATCCCGATTAAAATCACCGGCAACCACGCCCATTCCATGTCCATAAGCTTTGTCCAACCCCGCCGAAATCGAGACATCCTCAAAAGTGCCGTCCCCACGATTGTGATAGAGCGCATCCATCGCGGGCGCCTTATAATTAAGCGGCGAACAATAATCCGGAATCCCCCCGCGGGAGTAGCACAAAACTTCGCTATTCGTTGTCCAGTTCAAGTAATTGGCCACGTAGAGATCCAAATGCCCATCCCCGTCATAATCGCAAAAGACAGCGCTCGTCCCCCATCCCACATGGCCAACTCCAGCTTTGGCGGTGACATCCGCGAACGTTCCATTGCCGTTGTTGCGGTAAAGCGCGTTGGTGCCCGTGTTCGTCACATAAATATCTGGATACCCATCGCCATCAAAGTCGGCGCAAGCGCAGCCGTTACCATACCCCGCATTGCCCACCCCGGCGGTTTCGGTTACATCCGCGAACTGCAATCCGCCCAAGTTGCGATAAAGTTTACTAACCGGGTGGTTAGTGGTAACGACGGGATTCAAGTACCCTCCTTGCACGCAGTAAACATCTAAATAGCCATCCCTATCGAAATCGAGCAGGCCGGCGCCACCCACATTGATTTCCGGCATGTAAAACGGCCCCATATGGCCGGAAACGTGGTGAAAATCGAGCCCCGATCTGGCGGCCGTTTCCTCGAACCAGGGCTCCGCATTGACCGTTTGAGCCGGCTTCGATTCCGCGGGCGGCGATGAAGACGTCGGCTTGGAACAGCTAGACAGCGTCATTGCCATCCCCAGAACGATCAAGTAAAAATGGCCATCGAGGGCGGCCGACCCGCGAAAAGGCGATCGTTTCATAGAATTACCGTCTGCCTTTCCATAGCCCCTTTGCGCCGCTACTCTTTGACCTTTCATTATCCAAGTTAAATTTGCGCAATTCTTCCGAATACTTGTTCGCTTCACTGACATGGCCCAACTCGCGCTCAAGCTGGACCAGACGCTCCAAAGCGCCCACTAAAGCGGGATCTAGCGCGATCGCCCGACGGTAATGATCAAGCGCATCCAGTGGACGATCCATATTTCGCAGGCAAATATCGCCCTGTTCCAATTCAAGCGCGGCATTCTTCGGATCGCAACGCAGCGCGGCTTCCAATTCCTTGAGCGCATCCGAATCACGTTCCAAAGCTAGGAGAATATTCGCCTTGGAGATATGCGGATAAGGAACTTGAGGATTTAACGCCAGCGCTCGATTGGCATGTTCCATCGCTTCTTGCGTCTGACCTAGTGCCAGGCAACTCGCCGAAATAGCCACCAAGCAGGGCACATACCGCGCATCGACGCGCAATGCCCGAGCCAGCAATTCTTTCGCCTGCGCGGGCTGCCCAGCTTGATTTAAAGCGATACCAAGATTATTGAGCAGGCTTACGTTGGTAGGGTTAAACTGTAAGGCTGCGGACAGCATGGCCACCGCCTCCCACGGCTGTCCGGCCAAAGTGAACTCTCGAGCCATATCGATTTGATCTTGCAGCAACTTCATGTGCCGGTAGGCATCGATAGACCAAGCGTCCGCCATAGGATAATGCGACGCCTCCAAACCAAGCCGCATTTCCCGTGTCGCCTCATTCGTACGGCCGATTCTTTGATAGGCCTGGCCTAACAAATGATGCGCCAATTTTTCCTGCGGCGCCAGTCGCACCCCATTTTCCATAAAAGCCACGGCTTCCGCCATATTTCCGCCATGCATTTTGCACTCGCCCAGCCGTGAAAACCCCCGCCACTCCCCCGGGGCCAATTCGACCAGTCGCTGAAACGCCTGGCCAGCTTCCGCATACGCCCCTTGTCGGGCCAGCGCATCTCCCAGCCGGTAAAATCCAGCGGCAAATTGGGGAAATTGGGAACATAATTGCCGCAATCGCGCCACTCCCTCCTCCCGTTCTTCCATCTCTAAACAGGAAATCGCCTCATAGAGATAAGCCAGCGGCTCATGAGGATTCAATTGGATCGAATTCAGAAAAGCAACTCTCGCTTCCCGCCAAAGATCGTTAGCGGCATAAATTAAACCTAAGGTAGCATGGCGTTGGGCGTCTCGTTGCCCCGCTTTGACCCAAGCCGTTTTCTCTTCGATGTAGGCCTTTAATTGCGGCTCAAGCTGGGCGAGGTGCTGAGGTATTGGAATCGCGGGCGGAGGATTCCAGCAGGGTAACCAGAGGATCGCGCCCAGCGCCGCTAAAGCCGCCAAAAGCACGCCCAGAACAACGAGTCGCTTTCGCTCAAGCCAGGCCACCCCAAGCTTCGATAAAGCGGGTATCCGATCGAGCCGGGGTTGTTTTTGCTTCCACGTCTTCATTCAGCATCGCTCCAAACCGGAGGCTCTCAACATTCGCGCATTTCGACTTCAGAAGCCCGCATGCTATAGAGATGGGTTTCGCCTCTTCATCCGATCCGACACTGTGGCCCGCGCGATCCGCCGAACGCCGTTTTTAATGCTTCATTGCCACCGCGTTATTCTGCTCCTTTATCGCATTGGAAACCGGACCGGTCAATTCATCCTTAATCCAACAGCCAGGTCGAATCGAATGCAGCAAGATATCCCGGAATGGCTCCCCAAATTATTTCTTCGCCCAGCTTTTGAAGCGTTCCCAGAGCGCTTTCAAGTTGCGGGAGGGATAGCGGGCCGTGAGGCGGCGGAGGGCATGCGGGGAGGTGCTGTGCTCGTTAAGGCCGAAATTGGTGGTGCTGGCGGTGCGATATCCGGCCGCCTGGGCTAAATCCCGGATGGCATGGTTGCAATCGCCGTAGGGATAACAAAAATGCTCGATGGGAACGCCGAACAGGTCCTCAAGTTTCTTTTTGCTGGCGGCGATTTCCTCCCGGGCTTGCTCTATTGGAATGCGGGTAAGCCGGGGATGCGTGAGGGTATGGGAGCCAATCGTATGGCCCGCCGCCAACCATTCGCGCACCATTATCCGATCCATGAGCGGCTCGGAAGCCTCGCCATCGGCGACATCCCAAGCGTTGGTTTTACCGAGCAGGTTGGCCACCAAAAACTGAGTCGCCCGATATCCATGGGCCGACAAAACCTCCAAGCCATGCCGGGGAACATTGGAGAAACCATCGTCGAACGTAATGGCCAGGGCGGGGTTTTGCGGGGTTTGGGGGCGGCAAACTTCGGCCAGGCTCACACTTGAAAAGCCGGCGGCGCGCAATTCGGCCAACTGCCGTTGAAACCAGCGTTTGCTCAAATAGAGACCTTTGAGTCGGACATTCGACGGGCGCGGACCCAGTTTGTGGTAGGTAAGCACGGGCACGCCGGTGACAAACCAGTCGGCGAAGGGGCGCAACGAATGGTAATAAGCTGGCCTGGGAGGCTCCATAAGTCAGAGATTAGGGGGCGGGCCAAAGCCGAGTCAAGGGGCGATCGCCCATCCGAGCGGGATTTTTGCTTGTCATTCGGCGTTCACCGGGCAGTTTATGCCCATGAATAGGTTTTTATGCGATTTGCCGGGTCTGGGATTGATCCTGGCGCTCCTCGCGGTCACCCCCCTTGCTCAGGCGCAATCCGATGAGGCGCGGTTGTTGCGTTTTCCCGCCATCCACGGCGGGCAAGTCGCCTTCACTCACGCGGGCGACCTCTACACGGTGCCCGCCACCGGCGGAGTCGCCCGCCGCCTTACCAGCCACGAGGGACAGGAAATATTCGCGCGGTTCTCGCCCGATGGCAAATGGATCGCCTTCAGCGGCCAGTATGATGGCAACACCGAGGTGTACCTAATGCCCGCCGATGGCGGCGTACCCCGGCGACTAACTTACACCCCCACATTAAGCCGGGACGATGTATCCGATCGCATGGGGCCGAACAACATCGTGATGACCTGGCGCGACCCTGAGCACCTCATCTTCCGGTCCCGGGGCAGTGAATGGAACGCGTTCAAAGGCCAGTTGCTTTCGGTGTCCATTTCAGGGGACCTGCCCGAAACCCTGCCGCTGCCACGGGGGGGCTGGTGTTCGTTTTCACCGGATGGCAAACAGCTGGCTTACAACCGCGTGTTTCGCGAATTCCGCACTTGGAAACGTTACCGGGGCGGACAGGCGGACGATGTCTGGATTTATGATTTTGACGCCAAAACCACGGTCAACATCACCACGAACCCAGCCCAGGATATTTTTCCCATGTGGCACGAAGACCGAATTTATTTTCTGTCCGATCGCGATGATAGCCGGCGTTTCAACCTGTTCGTTTATGACCTGAAACAAAAAATCACCCGGCAAGTCACCCGTTACACGGATTTCGACATTAAATTCCCCTCCTTGGGCGATACGGCCATCGTGTATGAAAACGGCGGCTGGATCTATCGCCTGGATTTGGCCACCGAGGAAGCCCACCGGATTCCGATCGTCTTGCACGAGGATTTCGCGCTGAGCCGGACGGGATTGAAAGACGTCAGCCAGGAAACCACCAGCTTCGACCTGGCCCCCGATGGCAGCCGGGCCGTTTTCGGCGCCCGGGGCGAAGTGTTCACCGTGCCCGCTAAAAATGGCGGCACACGCAACCTGACGCAAACTCCCGGGGTGCATGAGCGCAATGCCAAATGGTCCCCGGATGGCCAGTGGATCGCCTGGATTTCCGACGCCTCCGGGGAGGATGAAATCTACCTCGCGCCCCAAGCGGGCGGATCTCCCGCCACCCGGCTCACCACGGGAGCGGATACCTATAAGTATGAACCCGTATGGTCGCCCGATAGCACCAAGTTGCTCTGGAGCGATAAAAAACAGCGGTTGCAGTATGTGGACGTCACCTCGCGCGCGGTCACGCAAGTCGTCGCGACGGCGTCCTGGGAGATTCGGGAATATTGCTGGTCGCCCGACAGCCAATGGATTGCCTACACCTTACCCGGCCTCCGCCAATTGGAGACCATCCAATTGTATTCGCTCGCCGATGGCCGAACGATTCCGGCGACCGATCACTGGTTCGCCTCCCACGATCCGGCTTTTAGCGCCGACGGCAAACTGCTTTTCTTCGTCTCCAACCGGGCCTTCGCCCCGCGGGGCAGCCAGACGGAAGCGAACAGCGCGTACGTCGATATGGCCAGTCTCTTTTTTGTGACGCTAGCCAAAGACACGGCCTCTCCGCTCGCTCCAAAGAGCGACGAAGTGAAGCTTAAGCAAGACGGCAAAGCGCCCGCCGCCGTCGAGCCAGCCGAGACGAAATCCCCCGCCAAGGTCGAAGCGAAAAAAGACGACAAAAAAGAGGAGAAAAAAGTCGTCGTCAAAGTGGACCCGGAAGGCTTGGCGCAACGCATCGCCGCGTTGCCGCCAGCCGCGTCGAGCTATCGGGACCTGGCTTCCGTGGGCGACAAGCTCTACTACATCCGCCAAGGCAGTCGGGATGAAAAGCCGCGCTTTTTCCTGTTCGATCTCGACAAACTCAAGGAAACCGAGCTCGGCGAGTACCCCGGTTATGTGATTTCCGCGGACACCAAAAAAATGCTCGTGGCCAGCGAGGGGGCGTTCGGCATCATCGATCTTCCCACTGCCAAAATTGAACTCAAGGACCGCCTGAATCTCGGCGATTTGAAAGTCTTCTTGGACTGGCACGCCGAGTGGGACCAGATTTACCGCGAATGCTGGCGCCAAATGCGCGACTTCGTTTACGACCCTTACTTGCATCGCGTCGATTGGGCCGCCATGCGCGCTCGCTACGAACCCCTGCTCGCCCACGTGCATCACCGGGCCGACCTGACTTACATCATTGGTGAATTGATCGGCGAATTAAACCTGGGCCATGCCTATGTGGGCGGGGGTGACTTTCCGAAACCCGATCGCATTCCGCTGGGCTTGCTGGGCGCGCGCATTTCGCGCGACACCACGACGGGTTTTTATCGCATCGACAAGATCCTCAAAGGCCAGAACTGGGATAAACATTTGCGCTCTCCCCTCACGGAAATCGGCGTAAACGTCAAGCCGGGGGATTACCTCATCGCCATTGAAGGCCAACCCGCGAACAAATTGCCGAATCTCTACGCCGCGCTGGTGAACCAGGCGGGTAAACAAGTGCGGCTAACCGTGAACACCGAACCGAAGCTGGAAGGAGCGCGGGACACGGTCGTGGTGCCAATCGACGATGAGCAGCCGCTTTACTATTTTAATTGGGTGCAAGGCAACATCGACCGGGTAGCCCAGGCTACCGGCGGGCGGATAGGATACGTCCACATCCCTGACATGGGCACGCCCGGCCTGAATGAGTTCGTGAAATATTTTTACCCGCAAACCGATAAGGAGGGCCTCATCGTCGATGTGCGCGGCAACGGGGGGGGCAATGTGTCGCCTCAAATTATAGAACGCCTCCGGCGCGAACCGGCCATGTTCACCGTTTCCCGGAATGGCGGAGTCAACGTGGATCCGTCAGGCATGGTAATGGGGCCCAAAGTCATGCTCCTCGACGAGTTTTCCGCCTCGGATGGGGACATCGTCGCCTACCGGTTCAAAACCTACCACTTAGGCCCGGTAATCGGCAAACGCTCCTGGGGCGGAGTCGTGGGCATTCGCGGTTCGCTGCCTTTGCTCGATGGCGGTTCCTTGAACCGGCCGGAATTCTCCCGCTTCGATTTAGAAGGCAAAGAATGGATCATGGAGGGCAAGGGTGTGGCACCGGATATTACGGTCGACAACGACCCGGCCAAAGAATTCGCGGGCACGGACGAACAGCTGGAAAAAGCCATCGAAACCATTCAGGCGGCCCTGCGGAAATATCCGGTGAAACTAACGTCGCCACCACCTTATCCAGACAAGAGCAAATAAGGGATGCCTCGGAGCCGCGCAGTCAGCCTTGGCTGCGCGGTTAGTCCACCAGCGTTTTGCCAGCCTTCACCCAGGCTTTCAACCCGCCATCCAAGTGGTACACGGCTTGGAAATTGAGCTTGGCTAGAATGGCCTGCGCCCGCGCGCTACGATGGCCGGAGGCGCAATGCAGCAGATACGGCCGGGATTTGTCGAAAGCGGAGATTTTCTCCTGAAATTGCGGATTGAAAAAATCCACGTTGCGCGCGCCTTTCAAATGGCCCGCCGCGAACTCTTCCGGCGTGCGCACGTCTAGCACCATTACCTGACTGTTCTCGCGGAGCAACCCATCGGCCTCTTCCACGTTGAGGTTCCAATGCGGCGCGAGCTTTTTCTTCTTTTGCGTTCCGGCTAAACCTGGGTTCGCCGTTTTTTCGGCGCTAGGTAAGCTGGAACCCAAAAATGACCAAAGTCGCTTCAACATGCGTATCTCTTATGCGCGTGATCTTAAGCGGTTATAAGTAAAGATCAATCCCGGACGGCTAAATTTTCCCAGAGTTGACACGCGCCGATGATTGCGGCAAGGTTACCCGCGATTGGCGCGTTCGTCTATCAGTTAGGACACGGCCCTCTCAAGGCTGAAAGACGGGTGCGATTCCCGTACGCGCTACCATTACTTTCCAAGGCCGAGGCTTTGGATTGGTGCCGTGGCGGCAACGGTTATTTTACCCCGGATGCAAAGCTTAACGAGCGAGGGATGCCGCTAATATTTTGCCAGGATTTAAGCGCGGTTGTCCGGTAAAGATGTATGCGGCCATTTCAAATAATTTTCAACCCGACCAGTGCGGCTGAACTTTCGCGCATGCCGCGAGAGCTGCAATTGCAAATTCTCGGCGAGTTCCGCGGCCTGCCGCAGCAATTGCTGGGCACCGAAGGCGAAGGATTTGGAAAATTAGAGCGCGAAAGCAAAACCCTCTACCGTTTTCGCTTGGGGGATTACCGGGTCTATTTTGAAAGGCACGAATTGGGGTTGATCGTGCATCGAGTGTTAAGCAAAAACACCCTCAAAGACTTTATGTTTCGATCCAATCTTACCGTGGGCGAAGATAAGGTCCTGCAAGAAAACCCCAAGTTCTGGGAGTTGATCGAAGCGGCGCGAACGGCCGTTACTAAGGAGTAACATACTCATAATAAAAATGTTACAACCATATTTACCCCTTGGTTAGGCGTCGCCATTTTTCTATTTCTTGAGCTTGACACCCAGCCATCGCCTCGGGTATCTTAGCGTAAAGTGTTGTTGGTAAGGAAAATGTAGGAAATACGCGCGCAGAGTATTTTCTTTGGGGAAACTTGAGAATTCTGTTTGACTTTTCTCTGGCAATG
Source organism: Verrucomicrobia bacterium UBA1319 (assembly GCA_002306985.1). Lineage (GTDB taxonomy): Bacteria > Verrucomicrobiota > Verrucomicrobiia > Limisphaerales > UBA1319 > UBA1319. The sequence goes on along the minus strand of DBTJ01000107.1, from coordinate 18,094 downwards.
CTGGTAACGTGGGTATTAGCTATTGGGGAAAGAATTGGTTCATAAAGATTTTGGAAAATGATTATGAAAAATAACAAAAAGACGATGTCGGTGCTCGCAGCGCTGTTAACTTTCGCGGTTACCTCCGCTTTTGCCGATGCGCAAAACGCTTTCGATAAGGTTCCGGCGCCTGAAATGGCCAAGAAAGCCGCTCAGATAGTGGCGAAGGCCTCCGCTTCTCAAAAGGAGCAGGTTGCCATCGACGTGGTGAAATCCGCGATGGCGAAGAATCCCGCGTCAGCCTCGGTTGTCGTCGCCGCGATTTGCAAGGTTGCGCCTGATGTCGCTCCGGCCGTTTCCGCCGCCGCCGCCAAGTTGGCTAAGCAATACGCCGCCGTCATTGCCGCTTCCGCCGCCAAAGCCGCTCCGGCTTATGCGGATCTAATTGCCGATTCCGTCTCAACGGCTGTGCCTGCGGCGGCTGAATCCGTCCGTACGCGTGTTCGTTCCGAAGCTAGCGCTTCGACGACCGCCGCCAAGGCCTCTATTACTAAGAGTTCGATCACCATTGAACCCGGCACGATTTCCGGCGTGACTCCGGCGGAAAAACCGTCTGCTCCGGCCACATCGCCGGTCGCGGGCGCCGATCCGAAACGCTACGAAAACCCCTAATCCTAGACCCAGTAGCTAGCGATCAGGACCTATCGTTTTTATGACCTGTTTCCCCTGTTGGGAAACAGGTTTTTTTTTCACAATGCGCTTGAAATCAACCTTTGATTAAGGCCAAATGAGGTATAGGGAATGTGGCTATGACGCTTGCGGACATTCTTAATAAAGATCAAATTATCACCGATTTACAGGCGGAGAACCGCTGGGATGCGATCGACGAACTTATCGGGAAGCTAGTGGAATGCGGACGCATTAAACCGATTCACCGAGATCCTATCGCCGCAGTCGTTAAAAAGCGTGAGACCTCCATGAGCACGGGCATCGGTTTTGGCATCGGGATACCGCATGCCTCCACCGATTTGATTGGTGAAGTGGTGGGAGCTTTTGGCCGGTCCCGCAAAGGGGTAAACTTCGATGCTCTAGATAACCAGCCTGTGAATTTAGTCATGCTTTTCCTGGTTCCCCAAGGCCAGTTTCAAAAACACCTTCACACCCTGGCCAACATCGCAAAATTACTTCACAGCAAAGATTTTCGCCAATCGCTCGAAGACGCGCCCGACGCGGACGCCATGTTTAATATCATCAAGACCCACGCCGCCGGCAAATAAGCCGCCCCGCCCTTTAGTCTCCTTGCCCTCGCAAGTGCCGGCCTATCGTTGCGACGCTTCGTTTGAGTATGTGATTGATTTGCCGCCCCGCTGTTGGAACTATTACCGCTTGTGTTGCACATTTTTATTGAACAGCGATTAAAGCAAGTCATCGCTGAATTGTTGCCGGACGCTAATTTAGAGACTGTCCTGGTCCGCCCCTGCCCGGATGCCAAGTTTGGGGATTACCAAAGCAATGCGCTCATGGCCCTAGCCAAGGAACGCAAACTCAATCCCCGCCAACTGGCCACGCAAGTAATCGGTAAATTGGATGTCAAACCCTGGTGCGATTCCGTGGAAATCGCCGGCGCGGGATTTTTGAATTTCCGCATTTCGGCCGTTGCGCTGGCGCGCACGATCGCCGAGGCGGCGGCGGGGAAACATCTTTTCATCCAGCCGGCGGAGAAACCGCGCGTGGCCGTCGTCGACTTCAGCTCACCCAACGTAGCCAAGCCCATGCATGTGGGGCATATCCGCTCCACGATCCTGGGCGACAGTTTGGCGCGCGCCCTACGCTTGCTGGGCCATCGGGTGATCACCGACAATCACATCGGCGATTGGGGCACTCAATTCGGTAAATTGCTGCTCGGTTGGAAACAGGATTTAGACCGGGCCGCCTTGGAAAAAGATCCCATCGGCGAAATGGAGCGGATGTACAAAAAGATCAACGCCGCGTGCGACGCCGACGCCGCCCTCTATGAAACCGCGAAGCAGGAGCTCGCCAAATTGCAGGCTGGCGATCCGGAAAACCTCGCGATTTGGCGGCAAATGATCGCCCTTTCCCAAGTGCAGTTCGATACGATTTACCAACGCTTGGGCGTTCACTTCGACCAAACGCTGGGTGAAAGTTTCTACAACGGCCAACTTAAGGACGTGGTCCGGCAATTTGTGGAAGCGGGCTTGGCGCGCCCGGACGAAGGGGCCATTCGGATCTTTTTCGACGATGTGCCCGAGCTCAAGGAACATCCGGCGGTGATTCAAAAAGCCGATGGCGCGGCGACTTATACCACCACCGATCTAGCCACCCTCGCCTACCGGCTAGAGACCTGGCAGCCCGACGAAATTATTTACGTCACCGATGGCCGCCAGCAGCTGCATTTCAAAGAGATTTTCACCAGTTTCAAGCGCTGGAAGCCGGCGGCGAAGGTCAAGCTCGCGCATGTTTGGTTCGGCTCGATTTTGGGCGACGACGGCAAGCCTTTCAAAACCCGCTCAGGCGACACCGTCAAACTGGCGGATCTGCTCGACGAAGCCGAGGAGCGCGCGTTTAAAACCGTCTCCGATAAAAACCCGGGCTTGAGCGAAGCGGAGCGCAAGGAAATCGCGCGTATCGTGGGCATTGGCGCGGTGAAATACGCCGATCTATTGCCCAACCGCCAGAGCGACTACGTTTTCAGCTGGGATAAAATGCTGGCTTTTAACGGCAACACCGCGCCGTACCTGCTTTACGCTTACACGCGCACTCGCGGGATTTTCCGCAAAGTGACCGCCGCGGAAATCGCCAGCATGGCGCAGTTGCCCGATGACTTCGTGCTGCGCGCGCCCGAGGAGATCGCGCTGGCCAAGCATTTATTGAATTTCGGCTTGGTTGTCCAGGCCGTGGCGGATGATTGCCGCCCCAATTATCTGTGCAATTATCTCTACGATCTGGCGGGGCATTTCGCGCGGTTTTACGAAAACTGCCCCGTGCTCAAAGAAGTCGAAGGCACGGAGCGGACCGTCCGGCTGGCGCTCTGCGATCTGGCTGGCCGGGTGCTGCAACAAGGGCTTCGGGTGCTCGGCATCGAGACCACCGAGCACATGTGAGGCCTCATGGCGGCTGAACTCCCCGCGGACGATTCCACGCTCTGCGAGTTTCGCCCCTCGCCGATTCATGGCACCGGAGGTTTTGCCCGGCGCCGGATTGAACCGGAAACCCGCGTGCTCCAATACCGCGGGGAACTCGTCAGCAAGGAGGAATCGTTACGCCGTTGCCAAAAGAATAACACGTTTCTTTTTTACTTCGATGAGGCGCATGATTTGGACGGTCAGGCGGCCTGGAACCCAGCCCGTTTTTTAAACCATAGTTGCTCCCCCAACTGCGAGGCCCGCAAACTCGGCCAGGAAATCTGGATCGTCGCCATCCGCGCGATCGAACCAGGGGAGGAAATCACGTTCGATTATGGTTACGACTTGGAAGACTACCAAGACTATCCCTGCCGCTGCGGCTCGCCCGCATGCCGGGGATACATGGTCGATACCACCCTGGCCCGACACATCACGCGGCGCGCGCTCGATCCATAGCACCGCGGCGATGACCGCCGGGCTAAATGTTATGGGTGAATTGGGGATGCTGTCGCAACCGCTCCCATGACGCCGGAGTCAGCGGGGTTTGGCGATAGACATCAGCCATCAGCGGCTCGGCGCTGGTGGAATTACGCGCCCGGACCAACCAGCGCGCATCGAGCGGCCGCTCGATTAAATCCAACGCATTCGCCGCCACGGTTGTTTCCTCTTTTTCCCCGGTCGCATTGCCGCGCCCGACAAAGAAACCCGCGAGCAGCAGCGTGGCGCGCAGCAAGGTGCTACGTGAATAGGTGGCTAGAGTGCAAGGCCGGGTTGGATTCAATGCGCCGAATAGCCGCGCAAAAACCGGCAAAGTCCACATGGCGGGATTTTTAGCCGGTGAGTAAGCATCGTAGAGAATCGCATCTGGAGCGGATGGCAACTCACCCACCATCTCGGTAGCGCCGCGCGCTTTTTTTTGCTCCACTTCCCGCAGCCAGGTGGGAAAATCAGCCAAAACCAATCGCCATTGAACCGTCCGGGATGTTTCTTTGATGATCGTCCGGCCGGTTTGCGATAGCTCTCCCAGCGCGCTTTGATACCCGTGAAAATAGCCCAGTTCATCGGCATGCCGAAGGGCAAAAGCCAGCGGTTCGAGGGTGTGATCGAAACTAACCATGCGCACGTCGCACCGTAAATCCCGGGTGGCGAGCAATACGGCCACCGCATTGGCGGCCGCGCCCAAACCGACGTCCCAAATGACAAATTCGCGCGGGCAGCCGGCCATTCGCTGTGGCAACCGCGCCTGATCGACATAAAGCGCGCTCGCTTCGGCGACCGGGCCCACCACCGGATGAAACGTCTCTCCATGAGCTGACGAGCGCAAACTGCAAGCGCCGTTGGCCAATCGCACGAGTTCAAATGGAGCGGTAACCGTTTTCATCACTGACGAACCATAGGAGGCATTAGACAGCCGTGTCACGCAAAACTCAATTCCCATAAGCTAAAGCCGCTCGCCGTCGAGCTTGGCGGGCGGCGCTGTTTCCAGCGCTAAATCCCTGGCTGAGCGCGGCGCAAAAATAAATGTTCAAATCCGGCGATTCGTGGTTAGCTGTTTGCATGGATGCGTTAATTAGTTTACTGAGAGAAAACGCGGCGCTAAAACCCTCGCAGCTAGCCGCGATGCTCAATTTAACCGAGACGGAAGTCGAGGCGAAAATCAAGGCCTACGAGAAGGCTCAGATTATTTTGGGCTACCGGACGGTCATCAACGACGAAAAACTCGGGTTGGATGTGGTGCGCGCGGTGATCGAAGTGAAAATCACCCCGGAACGCGAAGGCGGGTTCAACCGGCTGGCGGAACGCATCGCTAAGTATCGCGAAGTGCGCTCGTGCTACTTGATGTCCGGCGCCTATGATTTGCTGGTGGAAGTGGAAGGCTCCAACTTGCGGGAAGTGGCCACCTTTGTGTCCGAGAAACTCGCCTCCTTGCACGGCGTGCTTTCAACCGCCACGCATTTTATTTTGAAACCATACAAGGAGCACGGTGTTTTAATGACCAATAACGCTGAAGATCAACGTTTGGCGGTAACACCATAAACCCAGCCTTTGAAAGGACGGTTTCCTATGAAAACTCGCGCGGTAAATCGGTCCGGCTTTACCTTGGTGGAAATCATGATTGTGGTTGCCATTATTGGCCTGCTGGCCGCCATTGCCGTGCCGAACTTCATGAAATCGCGAGACAAAGCGCAGTGCGTGGTGTGCATCGCCAATCTCCAGCAAATTGAATACGCGCAGCAGCAATGGGCTTTTGAAAGCAAGAAGTCCAGCAGTTCGGCCACGGTGTTGAACGAGATCACCGCCTATCTGAAAAACAACGTCTTACCGGTGGAACCCGCCGGCGGCAATTACACACTGGGCGCGACGGTCAAAGATCCGCCCATCTGCTCCAATTCTTCGCTGGGGCATACGATTTAAATAAAACAGCTTGAGACGCGGGTCTCAAGCTGTTTTCAAATCCGTCGATTGTTTTTGACGCCTGGCGGCGCGTGTTTACTTCAAAGGCTGCGGCTGGGCTTTGTCCCATTCTTCCTGACTAACCGTGCGCTTCTCGTTCAAGAATACGAAGATGCCCTTTTTATTGCCGACCAAAATATCGGGCATGCCATCGCCGTTGACATCCGCCGCGACCACTTGCGTGCCAACGCCGGAATTATCGTCCACTTTATAGGGAATGTACTCGGCGGTATTTCCCGCGCCGCGCACCAACTTGAACCAATACAGCACGGCGGGTTCGTTCCCCTCCGGGTCCGTGGGCGGCGCGTGAGCCCACCAACGTTTGCCGGTGACGAAGTCCTTCAAGCCGTCGCCATCGATATCCGCCAGCGCGAACGCGTGGGCTTGCGTGAACTTGACGCCATATTTGTTATCCTCGGCTTTCGAACCCATGATGAGGTGCTTGGTGAAACTAATCTGGCCGTTTTCGCGAGTCTGTTCATACCAAGCCAAGCCATATTGATGAGGGTGAAGCGTCGTGATAACGTCATTGAACCCATCGCCATTGACGTCGTACACCAACATTTGGGCTCCGCCCTCGCCAAAGGTGAAGGGATGCAGCTTCCAAACCGGATCGTTTTCCAACGAGGCGGGCTGTTCCCACCAGCCGTTGATTTCAAGGTAATCCGTCCGTCCGTCCCCGTTGATATCGCCAAACCCGGTCCCATGGGTATATTTGTGCCAGGAACCTTTGGGGGAGATGGGATGAAATTTCCAGAGTGCTTCCGGATTTTTCGGATCGGGCTTGGCATACCCCAAAAAGCCATCGCTATTAAAGATCAACTCCGGTTTACCATCCCCATCGATATCCCCAAAATCAGGCGACTCGTTGTCGGCCGTCTTGAAAGCCACGTGCTTCTTCCAAACCTCTGGTTTGCCTTGCGGATTTTCGTACCACCAAGCTTCTTCACCGGGCATGCCGATTTCGAAAATATCGGTCCAGCCGTCCCCATTGAAGTCGTAGGCGAACGTGATAAAATTGTCCGAGTAACCCTTGGGTTCGTAGGTTTTGGAAGGGCGGAACTCATGTTTCTTTTGAAAGTCCGGTCCTTCGTACCAGAACGAGGAGGCCACGATATCCATTTTGCCATCGTGATTAAAATCCCCGCAGTTAATGCCTTCACAGTAAAACTGATCACTTAAAGTGATTTTCTTAAAGGTATGCAGCACGTGGTCTTTGGCGCATACCATGGCGGTGGCGCCCATCAGCATAGCCAGCATGATGGAGTATGTTTTGGTCATGCCCCTTTTGTCGCACGTCCCAACCGATTGTCAAGCCCCGCCAGGTAAAAGCTCGGTTAGTTAAACCTCAGCCGACCCCGCCTAAAACCGTGGGACCGCGCGCGCGCCGCGCCCATTATAATTTGCCGGGCGCCAGCCTAAAAGCCAGCCACCCGATCGCATTCGGCCGTGTCCGACAGACCCCTTTGGATAGCCTCCGCCTGCGCCATTTTTAGGGTATAATTGGGCACTACGGCTTCGGGACCTTGAGCGCGAATTTGCCGCCGCAACTCGTCATTTAAGCTGAACCACTCTACCAATGGAATCCGCCCGCGATATCCGGTATTCAAACAAGCCGCGCAGCGCCGGCCGCGACACGCCGGACATTGCCGGCGGGCCAGCCGTTGATTAACGATCAAATCCACCGAGGAGACGGCCGCATACCGGTCGGGCACCATCACGAGGAGCCGCTCGAACACGCCTTTGCACGAGCCCGCGTGCAAAGTGGCGATCACCAAATGACCGGTTAACGAAGCGCGCACCGCGAGATTGGCGGTCTCGTCATCCCGAATTTCTCCGATCACCAGCACCTGCGGATCCTGGCGCAAGAGATGCCGCGCGGCCTTGGCGAAAGTCAGCCCGCGCGCTTCGCTCACTTCCGTTTGCATGATGCCCGGGATCACTTGTTCGGCGGGGTCTTCGATGGTGATCACATGCCGGCCGCCGGCGGCGGCGATTTTCCGCAGGCAGGCGTAAATGGTGGTGGTCTTGCCGCTGCCGGCCGGACCCGTCAGCAACATTAACCCCGCATTGCGCCGCAAGAAACCCTCGATCTCGGCGCCGGCGGCGGCGGGCATTTCCAACTGCTCCAGCGTGGGGGCCTCGCCGCGTTGAAACAGGCGCAACACGATTTTCTCCCCGGTAATCGTCGGGTACGTCGCCACCCGCACATCGTGGTCGACGCCCAATTCCCCCTTATCGATCCGGCCATCTTGCGGCAGAGTATCCTGGTAGGTTTTGAGCCGGGCCAGAAATTTGATGCGCCCCAAGAGCCGTTCAGCCAGCGGATTGGCCAAAGTTTCGATCGCGGTGAGCACCCCATCCAGACGAAACGAAACGCGCGCTTCCGACCCCGCTTGCTGGATATGAATATCACTGGCGCCAGCCTGCTCGGCATGGCGGACTAGCGCTTCCAGCGCGCGCGGGGCGGAGGCTTCATGATCCGGACTGGCGGCTGGCGCATCTGAATTCAAATCCATTGGCTTTCGTGGCTTGGATTGGCGCCTATCGATCCGTCGACAATCCTTCACCGTTATTTTAGACCCCGGCGGCAAAACATCTTCACGCGGAAAGAAACGGTTTTCCCGAGTTGCGGTGGTTCGCGCGCCGGCTTGACCTCCGGGCAGCCGGTTTGTCCCAGCCAGAATAGGATTGTCAGGATAGGCAAATCATGCCGATAGTGTTCGGAAGGAATCAGAAGGCTGGCCGGGATGGCAGTGCCACCGGTGCCAACCTTCATTGGATGTTCACCCATAGTCGCGCAATATGACAACGGCCAATAACCCCCAACCGGCTTTGGCGGAGTTTACCCCGCCGCTTAGCATCACCAATCAAAGCCGCCTGCCGCTAGGCGGGTGGGCACTGGAATTGGCCCGGCGTTGGAACAGCGGAACCTATTCCTTATTTATCCTGCATGGCAATATTTTCGATGTGTTCCCGATCCAAGAAGGGGGCGATATCGCCTTCGTCTCGCTAAAGACCTATTTGGCGCGGCGCATTTTCGCCGAGCGCGCCTTCCTGCTGTTCTACGACATTGGCGATGGCTTGACCTTTGGCTCCGCCGACATGCAACGGCGCTTTTTTCAGTGGCTGGAAGTATTCGATCAAGTGGAACGGACCAATTACCACATCCAGGGCCCGCCTAAGGATTTCAACAAACTGGCTCCGGTGTTGCGCCGCTTCTTTTCGCACGCCGCGGAAGAGAACCGGGAGGGCGTGACGCTCATTATCGAGTATCCGGAAAAAATCATCCCCAATTCCTCGGGCTCTTATGCGAGCCAGGAGGAACGAACCGCTTTGGTGACAATGCAGAAATGGGCGGCTTCGCCCGAGATGCGACGACTGGACGTCGGCGTGCTGCTGATCGCGGAATCCGCGTCCGAACTCAGTGCCGATTTGCTCCAGAACCCGCACGTGGCCCAAATCAAAATCGAGCTCCCGGAGGCCGATGCGCGCTTGTTGTTCTTGAATTCCAGCAATCTCAAAACGCTGGTGGAAAATCGACCGGCGGCCGATTGGAGCGATCTCGGCCTGGAGGATTTAGCCCAGCGACTTTCCGGCTTGAACCTGCTGCGCATCCAGCATTTGCTGGCGGAGGCGGTCCGGAATGGCTCGCGGGTGACCCTCGACCATGTGTCGGCCAGCAAAAAACGGCTCATCGAAGAATACTGCCAGGGCTTGGTGCGCTTCAAAGATCCCAAACCCGGATTGAACCTCGACTCGGTGGCCACCCACACCGCCGCCAAGAAAAAACTGCGCGAACTCGCCTGGCTGATTAAAAACGGCAAAAAAGACGTGTTGGAAAAAGGCGTGCTACTGCCCGGCCGGGTCGGCGTGGGCAAATCGTTTTTAGTGGATTGTTTCGCCGGTGAATGCGGGCTGCCCATGATGGAACTGGCCGAGTTCCGCTCCAAATGGGTGGGCGACACCGAAGTGCAACAAGCGCGCATTTTGATGACCATCCGCGCCTTGGGCCCGGTGATCGTGGTGGTGGATGAGGCCGACGCCGTCTTTGGCACCCGTGAAGCGGGAGGGGATGACAGTGGCATTTCGGGGCGCATCTTCGCCGCCTTCGCGGCGCACATAGGCGACACCAGTTTGCGCGGGCGCGAATTGTGGATTGCGATGACCTCGCGGCCCGATCTGCTAGCCATCGATATGAAACGGCAAGGCCGCTTCGGTTTGAGCATCCCGTTGTTCCCAGCCCAAACACCCGATGAAACCGTGGAACTTTTCGCCACGGTGGCCCGCGTGAAAAAAATCACCTTGGCTGAGCCGGTGCTGAAATTCATTCGGGAACAATTAGGCAACCATCCTCTCACCGGCAGCGACGCGGAAGCTATCCTGATTCGCGCCAAGGAACGGTCGGTACTGGATCAACGGGATAACGACGTGCGGTTGGAGGACATTGAGGAAGCGGTAAATTCTTTCATCGATCCCCTCGACCCCGGTCTGCTATCGTTGCAAGAGCTAGCCGCCGTGCTGGCTTGTTCTGATAAGCGCTACTTGCCGGAGCGCTTTCAAAACGCGGATCGCGGCGAACAGGCGCGGCAATTTGAATTATTAAAACGGTCGCGAGGTTAATTTATATGATGGCAAAGCTAGCAAATCGTTGGGTGCTGATCACGGGAGCCTCCAGTGGCATCGGGGCGGCGACGGCGCAAGCCTTCGCGGCGGCGGGAGCGCATGTAATCTTGGGCGCGCGCCGCAAGGACCGGTTAAAAACGGTTTCCGAACAAGCCCTGAAAGCCGGGGCGGCCTCGGCCCATTTTCACGCGCTGGATGTTTCCAAAACCAGTAGCGTCACTTCCTTTGCGGCCTGGCTGGGAAAATTCACCCGGCAAATCGACGTCCTCATCAATAACGCTGGTGGCGCCCATGGATTGGACCCGGTGGCCGAAGCCAAAGACGAAGATTGGGACGCCATGGTGCAATCGAACGTCGTTGGCTTGTTGCGCGTCACCCGGGCGGTATTGCCCTTGCTGCGCCAGAGCCAGGGCGGATCGATTCTTAACCTGGGATCGATCGCGGGGCGCACGGCTTACGAGGGAGGCTCCATGTACTGCGGTTGCAAGGCGGCCGAACTGCAAATCACCCGCGCCTTGCGCTTGGAATTGTGCGGCACCGGTATCCGCGTGGGCACCGTCGACCCCGGCATGGTGGAAACCGATTTTTCCCTCATCCGCTTCAAAGGCGACGCGCAACGGGCGGCGAAAGTGTACGAAGGCGTCCACGCCTTGACGGCTGAAGACATTGCCGAAACCTTGCTCTGGGTCGCTTCGCGCCCGGCGCACGTGTGCATCGATGAACTCGTGATCAAGCCGACCGACCAAGCCGCCGCGCATAAAGTGCATCGGCGCACGACGATCGTGACCGGGCGGCGGTAACGCGCCGCGTTATGGGCGAACCCAATCCATCCAGCGTGCCGGCCTTTTCGGCTTGGCAACCGCTAACCTTCGCGGGGGTGGCCGGCTTGGCGATGGCCCCCCAATGGCGGTTTCGCCTCATCCGCTTTGTCATGGCGGTTTTTTCGACGGTTTGCGTGACGTGGTTTGCCAGCGTGGTGTTTTTACAAGTCATGCGTCACGCGATCGATCGCTTCCCCGGCTCCGGAAGCCTGCGCGACGGGCATCTGGAATGGACGGGGGCGCAGGCCATCGTCTTATCGCAAGGCACCGTGCTGACCGTGGTCATGGACCCGGAGTTGACCGGGGAAGCCGGGCAAGTAACCGATTGGCAGATCGCTTTTGGCAAAAACACCATCCGGTTCAGTTCCATTTTCGGATACACGAGCACCCCTTATCCGCCGACTTGGTCGTTCACCCTCAGCCGCGATGCGTTGGAACCCTGGTGGGGCGCGTGGGAACCCATCATTATGGCGGCCATTGCGGGTTGCTCCATGTTGTTCTTCCTGATTGTCTGGGGCGCCATCGGGGCGGTCTACGGCTTGTTTTTGCGCCTCTACTCCTACTTCCTCGACCGCCAGATCGACTTTGGCGCTTGCTGGCGGGCGGGGCAAACTTCGCTTTTCTCGGCAGCGCTCCTGCTTGATGCCGCGTTGTTGTTATACGGCCATGGCCGCCTGGATTTCCTCGGTCTGGCCTTTGCCTTTGGCCTGCATTTTGTCATCCCCTGGTTTTACTTGCTGGGCGCGCCCTTGCGCTTCCCGCCGCTTTATTCCAAGGGCCGCAATCCCTTTGCGGCCCGCGAATAAAACTGCTTCCGTTTTGGCGCTTGTGATTTATCTTGTGGGCCATGCGTACGGAATCGCTCGCTTTTTTAAAAACCCTGGTCAACACCCCCAGCCCGTCCGGATATGAAACCCGGGGACAACGCGTATGGCTGGATTATGCCGGACAATTCGCCGATGAAACCTCGACCGACGCCTATGGCAATGCGGTCGCCTGGCTAAACAAAGGCGGTTCGCCGCGCCTCATGCTGGCCGCGCACGCCGATGAAATCGGCCTGGCGTTGCATTACATCGACAAGGACGGCTTCCTCTACGCGCGCAAGCTGGGCGGAGTGGACGCCGCCATTACCAAAGCGCGCCGGGTGATCATTCATACCAAAAACGGTCCGATCAAAGGCGTCGTGGGCAATGTGGCCCCGCATTTAACCGCGAAGGACGAAAGCGACCACCGGGCGCCTAAGATCCATGATTTGTTCATCGATATCGGCGTGCCGGATCGCAACGCCGCCGAAAAACTGGTGCAAATCGGTAACCCCATCACGTTGGACGCGGATTTCGAGCTATTGCGCAACGACCTCGCCATCGGCCGCGCGCTCGACAACCGCATCGGCACGTTCGCGGTGGCGGAAGCCTTGCGGCTGTTGAAAGGGGCGGGGAAAAAGCTGCGCGCCGAAATCTGCGCGGTGTCGAATATCATGGAGGAAGTCGGCCTGTTAGGCGCGCGCCAAATCGCTTACTCGCTCAAGCCCGATGTTGCCTTGGTGGTCGACGTCACCCACGCCACCGATTATCCCACCATCAGCCAAACCCAGCATGGGGATATCAAAGTCGGGCGCGGCCCCACGGTGACGCACGGTGGATGTAATCATCCCGTGGTGGTGGAGCGGATCGAAACCGTGGCCAAGGCCAAGCGCATTCCCTTGCAACACGAGGCCATGTCGGCCTCCAGCGGCACCGACACGGACGTCATTTTCTGGACGCGCGGCGGCATCCCCAGCGCCTTGATCAGCCTGCCCAACCGATACATGCATTCGCCGGTGGAAATCGTCAGCTTGAAGGATTTGGAGCAAATCCCGGCTTTGCTGGCCGGTTTCGCTGAATCATTGGGCCAGGGCGAACAATTCAAGGTTAAAATTTGAGGGCGCGTAAAAAGGTTTATCTGGGAGCCTGGATCGCGGTTTTGTTTGCGGGATTTATTTGGCAATTAACTCCCTTCCCGGCGGTTTTGGCGGTGGGCAACCTCAGTGACCCCGCCAAACTGGCCACCCTGGGGTATCGCGGCGCCAATCCTCGCCTCAACAAAATTGTCTATTGGCTCGATGACGCGCGCCGTCATTATTTGTCCCCGGAAACCACTTTGGATATCGCCCTCTGGGGAAACCGTTCCGGAGCGCGCTCGCCACTCGTCAAAGAGTCGTTATTGCGGAACTTGAAGATCGCCGACCAATTGGGCTTATTCGCCAACGACAACCGGGCTCGGTTGAGGAGCGGCAAGGCCGCGTTAGTCACAAGCGGCCCCTACCAGGGGGAAGCCGTCGAAATTGACCATGTCGTACCGATCAGCCTGGCGCCTGAACTGGGCAACGAGCTGGCCAATTTGGAAATGCTGCCGCAAACCTTGAACCGACGGAAATCCAATCATGTGGATGAACGTCAAATGGCGCGGGCGGAACGCTTCCGGGAAGCCGGGTTGCTGGGCCAGGAGTCCTATGCCCGGCTAAAGCAAAAATTTCATCGCTGAAAAAACCAAACTTTACATAAACAGGCCTCTTATGCCATACTCCGGCTTTATGCGTAACTTTGCGAAACTGTTGCCTTTGGGTTTGTCGATGTTGTTCTTAGCGGGTTGCTCGACCACGATCACCAACATGACCCCGAGCCAGACCCAGCGTACCACCACGGGGCTCTACCCGTTTAGCGTGGCGTGGGATTGTTCGCAGCAAAGCTTGGTTAAGGATTCGATTCAGGCCTATGTGTTGGTGGGCACCAATTTGTACCCCATGCAACGCACCCCGCTGGTGCGCGAACGCTGGGAAACCGTGGTTCCCGTGCCCGCCGACAAGGACATCCTGAATTACCAATACAAGTTCGACTACCAATATCTGACCATCCCCAACCGGAAGTCCAACAGTCTGCTGTCCAACCCGTACCAGCTTCGCATCCTGGAAAAATAATCGTCTAGCCGCCAACCCCACGCGGCTAGCCCCTCAGCCAAAGGCGATATGAAACAAAAGCTCAAAGATCGCCTGAGTGATTGGGGCATGATTTTGCTGTTTCTGGCCATCCTAGCTGGGGCCGCCTATTACGTCGTCAAAATCATGATGAAGTGGAAAGTGAAGGAACTGGGTTAATCCCCATCGTCATCCTTCGCAAAACGGTTGATCGCCCATTCGGGATACGGCGTCTCCCCTTTCTGCGCTCGCCAGAGAATCCGATTCAACACATCTTCCGGGCAGCGATCCGGCAAGTGGAAATCCAGTTTTGAAGAAGCGATCGCATCGCGCCGTTTGGCGGGGTTGCGAAGCGCCTGCTTCTCGGGATTCATTTCGTCCAGACGGACTTGATTAGTAACCGACAAGTATGGGGTAAAATCCGGCGTGGCGGTGAAACAATCGAACATGGGATCGGCCGAAGCATCCATTTGGTTCATCGGCGGCAAACCCAAGATCTGCTCCATCGTCCGGATCAAGCTCGTTTGATTGTAGGGTGTGGATACCACCGTCTTTCGCTTCGTGTAAGGGCTAGCCACATAAGCGGTCGTCCGGTAAGCGCTGACGTGGTCCCAGCCCGCTTGCGGATCATCTTCGATGGCAAAGATGCAGGTCTCCTTCCAAAATTTGCTATGGCTGACGGCCTCCACGATTTGCCCGATAGCCAGGTCATTATCGGCCACCTGCGCCGCGGGTGTGGGCGTTCCCGGACTGGTGCCCGAAGTGTGATCATTCGGCAAACAAATGATGATCAGATTAGGAAATTGGTCCTTGGCCTCATAAGCGCGCAGTTCTTCCATGAATTTGGCGGCGCGAACCACATCTGGCACAGCCATATCCCAGCCGATGGTATCCAACTTCAAATGCGGCCGCAAAGATTCGACCGACGGACGGCTCCCGATCTCGATCAGGCCGGTGTGATTCACGAAATCCCGATAGTGATCCAAAAACCGCGGTTCGCCCTTACGCCCGTCTTTCCAGCGGGTGAAACCCATCGCGAATTCGCCATAGTCTCGGATCGTCTTGCCGTGCGCCAGGGCGTTATCCCAAAGAAAACCGCTGGGCGCATAGGCTAGCGCGTCCACATCCGCTTCCTCCATGCCATCGGGGTAGCTGCGGGGAAATCCGGCGAAGGATTTTTCCATATAATCCGTCGCGAACGCGGTGTCGCACCATTCATGGCCATCGGCGCTCAAAACCCCGGAGCAGCAAGTGCCGTCGAGCAAGGTAAATTCCCGGCAAAGCTTATGTTGATTGGGGGTCACTTTTTCGCCAAAAATACAGAGTCCAGGGGCGCCATTGCCTTCCGGCATGTCGCCCAAGACTTGGTCATAGGTTCGATTTTCCTTGATGATATAAATGACATGTTGAAACACCGAAGGCTCCCCGATGCGTTCGGGCACGGGGCGGGCGGGCTGGCCGGGGCGGGGCGGCTGCAGCGCGGCTTGCATGACGGTGTGCCGAAAATTCTTCAACACTTGGCGGGTCCAAATTGGCATTTGAGAACGACTTTTGGCTAAGGAGATAAGGGATACCGTACCCAAATGCTGATGGGAATTAAACTTCACTTCGTCTTTGGGTGGTAAGCCGGAGCCATGCCCCTTGATGTTAGCCACATAAAGCGACCGGCGTTTCGCGTCGAAAGCAATCGCGCCGGGATACCAACCCGTGGGTATCAGCCCGGAAAGCCGGGAATGACCGGGTTTAAAATCCACGACTGCCACCGCGTTTTGGGTGCCGTTGCAGACAAATAATATTTTGCCCGAAGGATGCGCGGCCAGGGCGTTCGGACTGGCCCCAAACAAATCTCCCGCCGCCCAACGCATGGAGATGGATTCCACTACTGTGTCCGTGCGCGTGTCCAACACCGTTACCGTGTCACTGCCCGCGTTGGCCACGAACAAATACCGTTTATCGGGGGAGACGCCGAGCGCGGAAGCATGGAGGCCCGTGAGGATTTCCGCCCGCACCGTTCCCGAAGCCAGGTCCACCACGGAGACCGACCCTTCGCTGGCGATGTGTCGGACGGGATCGACCCGCACCAAGGTGCCGTGCCCAGCCGGGCCGGTTAAGCTATTCGTCTCCGGCCGCCGCCCGCCCCAATTGCTCACATACGCTTTGCCGCGCACGAGCGCAACCTCGTAAGGCGCCACCCCCACCGGCACCCGGCGCAACCACTTCCCGGACTCGGCATCCATCTCCAGCAACTGATTGGACAGGTTCAGCGCAACGTAAAGCCGCCGACCATCCGGGGACACCGCCAATCCCGCGGGGATTTCATTGGTCCGCCCGGCAATACCCGTGTTGGGCAAAGCGAATGCTCCCGCAGCGACGACTTGGGCGTTGGCGCCCACGTTAAACACCTTGATACTGCCGTTTACATTCGAGAGATAGATGCGGCGGCCATCGGGAGAGAAAACCAAACCGGTATAACTGACTTGGCCTTCTTTATCCGGCTGAAGGATATGACTGGAAACCGCCTCGGGCGAGGCTTCCGGCGGCAAGGCCACGCGTTGGAGAATTTTGCCCGTTACCGGATCGAGGATAATCAATTCGGCCGTTTTGCCGGAGACCGCCAAGATGCTCCCATCTGGACTTAGCGCCAGGGCTTGCGGCCGCAACTCCGGCAAAAGCACTTGCTGGCCAGCGGGCTCAAGCACTTGGTTCACAGGCACTCGTATACCCTTGACGGGAGCTTGCGCCGCCTGCCCTTGAGGGCAAGTTAAGTCGCAAAATGTCAACCCCAGCACAAGCCATCGGAACAGTGTCTCCATAACCGTAACCTTACCTGAATAGTTCAGACTTATGTAGCAAAATCCTACACCTTCAACGCATTGATATTTTTATTCTATATAAGTGAAATAAAAGTAAAGCTTCCTTTAACATTGACGATGGAAGTTAAGGTGGCATTAGGCGCAAGGAGCAGGGGCGAGTTTTTCCACTTCCCCCATTTAATGGTCGGGAGGCATAAATCTTGAATTTACAAGGATTCATCCAATGAAGCTGGCGACTAAAATGACAACGCTAACCATTTCGGTGGTAGCCGGCATGTCGATATCCATCAGTGTGGCTTTATACTTCAATGTAACTCGCACCGTTGAAAAACAGGCGTTAGACAAATTGCGGGTCTGCCAAATCGGAGTGCAATCCATGGTCCAACAGGTGTCCGCTAAAGCGAGGCAAACCGCCACTCTGATCGCGGAGCGTGACGATGTGATTCAACTTGTGGCCGAAGGGAATACAGCCAAGCTGCAACCGATCGCCAAAGCCATATTAAAACAAGCGGAACTGGACGTCCTGACCATCGCCGATAAAAAAGCCACCGTGGTGGCCCGTGGACATTCGGATAAAACCGGCGATAGCGTGCAATCCCAAATTAACGTGCAAAAAGCCCTGACTGGGGAAGCCAGTTGCGCTTTGGAGGAGGGTACGGTGGTTAAATTTTCGATCCGCGCTGGCTACCCGCTTCGGAAAGGCGGTGAGATCATCGGCTCGGTGACGACGGGACTAGATGTGGGCAACAACCAATTTGTCGATCAGATCAAAACCTTATACGATACTGAATGCACCGTCTTTCAGGGAGACACTCGCGTCAGTACAACGCTGATGCAGAATGGGCAGAGACTGGTCGGCACGAAAAGCACGGACCCTTCCGTGGTGGAATCGGTGCTCAAAAACGGCAAATCCATCTCCTTGGTAGCTGAAATCCAAGGGAAAAGCTATAACGGCATTTACTGGCCGATTGCGGGGGTGGAAGGAAAAATCATAGGCATGTTTTTCCTCGGCAAGGATCGCTCGGAAGTGATTGCGGCCTACCGGAGAACGTTGATTTGGCTCGGGGGCGTGATCCTGTTGGTTGGTCTTTTAGGCATTTCCATTTCCTGGCGCTGGGGTGTTTCGTTGGGTAAATATCTTCAGACAACTATCGATAAATTGAACGAAGGAGCCCGCGAGGTTACCGCTGCGGCGCAACAAGTTTCCACCGCCAGCAGTTCTTTGGCGGAGGGAGCCAGCAGCCAAGCGGCTTCTTTAGAGGAAACCAGCGCCTCTTTGGAAGAAATGGCCAGCATGACCAAACG
>DBTJ01000111.1 GCA_002306985.1 Verrucomicrobia bacterium UBA1319 | reverse complement strand
GTCTCCAAGAAGCCGCTGAAGAAAAGCGAGTCGTTACAGTCGCGGATCGATCAGGATCTCAACGGAATCAAAGATAACCGCAAGCTGGTCCAGTCCTTTGTTCAAGCCAAAAGTGTAGCCTATACCAATGATTGATCAGTAGAGCCATAAGTTTCGCCACCACTAGACCGAAACCCGTGAGTGATCCCGTCGCTGCGGAGTGTAGGGCGGCATGGGCCACCAGAGTGGCTAATCCCGCGGGCGCGGCCGCCTTGGCGGCTTCGGCCAAGACAGCTGCCGTCACCGTGGACGTGGCCACTCCATATCCCCGGCGGTTAAACCAGCGCGTCAAACTTTCGAGGGATTTCGCCACGCGCTTTTGCGCGGCGTCTTCGCCTATCCCTAATTCCCGTCCTACTTCCCGAAAGTTCTTGTCCTCGAAAAACCGCAGTAACAACGCCCGTCGGTCCTTCTCCCGCGGGTTCATCAGGGCCTCGTCGAGCGTCGCGGAAAGCGATTTCAATAGCGAAGGCTCCGGATTCATGGTGGTGCCCATCTCGATGGCCGATGCTTCCCTTCGTTGGCGACGATATTCCTCGCGGTACCGCTGACTCGCTTCCAGCAGCGTCGCCTGGTAAAGCCACCCCGCCAAGTTGACCTCTGCCCGCGGCAAGGGAACTCGCCGCGCCAAGGCGATAAAGACATTTTGCGCGGTCTCTTCCGCTTGGCCCGGGTCGCCCAACCGGCGTAGGGCCGTCGCGTACACCAGGTTAAAGTGCCGCTGCACCAGATTCTGAAAAGCCGATTCAGACCCTTTCTCCAAATACTCCCGCAATGGTTCTTGATCACTCATCTCTTTCGATCTTCAAATTTACATCTGACGCCAAAAGCGAAAAACCGAAATATTTTGCGAAAAATTGCGAGATTTCAGTCGGGCGCGCAAATTGCCGCGCGACACCTGCGGATACAGTCCATATCGAGGTTTGAACCAAAATCGCGTGAAGTCACGCCTAGGCCCGCCACAGGCGTTAATCACGGCGAATTCTGACGCACGAATGCCGGTAGAACCCACCGGTTTCGCCGGTGAATTTGACATTGCGTATCCAGTTCTTCAAGCACACGAGCGGAAGCAAGTCAACCTTGGCGCAAGGCGCAAACGGGACCGAAGATTATTTTTAAAAGCGCGGGAGGCGGATTCCCGGAGTGTAAACCATTGGCGAGAAAGTGGTCGGAGCGACAGGATTTGAACCTGCGACGTCTTGGTCCCAAACCAAGTGCTCTAGCCAAGCTGAGCTACGCTCCGGCGCCACTGCGGCAAGTATCCTTGCGTCAAAGATGGCGAGATGCAATCACTATTTTTTCCCGCCGCCGCCAAAGAAGGATTTTGCTCTTTCCCAAACGGACAGCGGGCGCGGCACCGTCAATAGGGCGGGCGCGCTCGTGATGGATCCGGCGCTGTTGGTGATCACGACGGTGTATTTACCGGACTGTTCGGGCACCAAAGCGCTTAACACCAGGTTTTGAGGCAACGGGTTGGTGTTGGCGAGGAAATTGGTGTCATTGAAACGCCAAGAGTAATCCAGAGGGGAGGTGCCGCTGGCGGAGACGGTGAACACGACGCTTTTCCCGAAAGCGCCTGTCTGGTTTTGCGGCGGCGTCAAAACGGCGGGCGGTACCAGGATGCTCAAGGCGGCGGTGGCGCTCGTGACGACTCCCGCAACATTGCTGACAACCACGAAGTAAGGCCCCGCGTCATTGGTCTGCGCTTTGGCGATAGCCAGCGTATTGCCGGTGGCATTGGTTAGCGCGCTGGTTCCGAAAAACCATTGGTACGTTAAGGGGCCCGCGCTATTAGCGGCCACGCCCAGGGAAATGGCCCTATCCACCACACCCGTTTGGCTTTTGGGATGGGTGGTGATGATTGGCGGCATGGTGACCGTGAGCAATGCCCCGACGCTGACGGTCGTGCCCGCCATATTATTGGCGGCCACGGTGTAATTGCCTCCGTGGGATGGTTGCACATTTTTTATTTCCCATTTCGGTCCGTTGGCGCCCGGGATGTTGGTTCCGTTTAATCGCCAT
Organism: Verrucomicrobia bacterium UBA1319; assembly: GCA_002306985.1. GTDB lineage: Bacteria > Verrucomicrobiota > Verrucomicrobiia > Limisphaerales > UBA1319 > UBA1319. The sequence continues at coordinate 2,814 of DBTJ01000111.1, read as the reverse complement.
TGATAGGAGATGGGCACGATACTCTTGGCGGTTTCCATCGAGAAGGCCACGGTCGAGCCAACCGCGCCCACCTGGTTTTGGGGTTGCTGCGTAATTTCCGGCAACCCCACCACATTCAACTTGGCCACCGCGCTGGTAACCGCGCCAGCGGAATTGCCAATCACCACGGCGTAATCCCCCGCGTGAGACGGCGCCAGATTGGCGAGGGTTAAATCCTGATTCGTCTCGCCTCCCAGGGAATTGGTTTGAAAGAACCAGCCATAGGTCACGGGCCCCTTGCTTTCCGCCTGGGCGCGAAAACTGATCGTCGAACCGACGATATTGGTCTGGGATACCGGTTGCAAGGTGATGACGGGCGGCGTCACCACGGTTAACGGCGCGGGTTCGCTAATGACCGTTTCGAGCGTATTACTGATAATCGCGATGTAATTGCCGGCGTGAACGATCTGCGCGTTGGTAATAGACAGAGTGTTATCCTTGGCATTGGGAATATTCGTGCCGTTTAAGAGCCATTGATAATACAACGGGCCGGCGCCGCTGACCGCCACCGAGAGGCTAGCCGCATGGCCCACGGTCACCAGCAGCTTTTGCGGTTGGTTGGTGATCACCAACAACACGCGCCCGCGCCGGCTGGGGCCGCCGCGAAACATCGGCCAGGAGCTGACCACCGAATTGTTGGTGTTCATTGCCATGATGTTGGGGCCGCCGCGAAACAGAGGCCAGGAGCTTACGGCCGGCCCGCTGAGCGCTTTAATGGCGTAAAGGTGATTATCTTCCGAACCGCAATAGAGCACCCCCTGGCGGGAAAGCAGCGGGGAGGATCTTACCAGACTGCCGGTGACGAAGGCCCAGAGCTTATTGCCCGCCGGGCTGACCGCGTAGATTTTATTCTCGTCGGACCCGAAGTACACGGTGCCAAAGAGGTCCACCACGGGGGCCGACTGCACGAGATTGCCCGTGGCAAAGGTCCACTTGGGAACTCCCGCCGGGCTGACCGCATGCAGTTTGTTATCCCAGGAGCCAATGTAGATCGTCCCGTCCGGGCCGATGGCCGGGGAAGAATAAATATGGCTGCCCGTGGCGTAAGACCACTTTTTGCTGCCATTGGAATTGATCGCATACAAAGATTTATCGACTGACCCCACGTAGATGGTGCCATCGACATCGATCGCCGGAGACGAGTAAACGTAATGGCCCGTTTCAAATTTCCAAATTTCGTTGCCCCCTTTGTCCACCGCGTAAACTCCCGAGTCGAAGGAGCCAAAGTAAAGGAGCCCCCCCGCGCCAATGGAGGGCGAGGACCGCACGTAGCCGCCGGTCAAAAAGGCCCATTTCTGCTTGCCGCCGGCCGCGATGGCATAGAGTTTAAAATCATCCGAGCCGATATATATGGTGCCCTCTTCATCGACCGCCGGGGAGGAATAGATCGGCCCCCCGGTGGTGAATGCGGGCCAGAGCTGAATGCCATTGTTCACCGCATACACCTTGTGGTCGAGCGAGCCAAAGTAAACGCAGCCCTTCTCATCCACCGCCGGAGAGGACAAGATGGCGCCTTGGGCGGAGAAACGCCACTTTTCCTTACCGTTCGGGTAGAGCGCCACCAACTGATTGCCCGCGCCCACGTAGATGGTCCCGTCGGCTCCAACCGTTGGGGAAGAGCTGACGCGGTTTTTCGCGTCGAACTCCCACACTTTGGAGCCGTTGTTTTGCTGGCCTTGGGCGGAAATCAGAACTAGCCAGGACATCCCGAAGGCCAGGAAACCCGCGATCCGTTGAATATGCTCGATCACTTTCATGGTCCTAACTTATGACGCTTGCCAGGCACGGAATCATCAATTGTTCGCCGTTTATCGATCCGAGCTTTCCCTTAACTTAGAGCTCAACCGAAGCCGGATTCGCGCCAACGATCCAGTTTTTAAGCGCTACGCTCTGAACTTGTCATACCGCAAAGCCAAAGTCCAGGCTGCATCCGCCCGGTTTGCGCTGGCCGCACAATGCCGTTGATTTACGCGTCGAAACGCCTAAATTCAGGTCATGACACCTCCTGGAACACGAACAAATCGGCGCGATTTTATCAAAACCGCCAGCTTGGGGCTGGGCGCGGCGGGGCTTTTCGCGCCCTCCGCCTTGACTGGCGCCGAGTATCCCAGCTTGGCCCAAAAACCCCGGATGCGCTTGGGCTTGGTGACCTATGAACTCGCCAAGGATTGGAATATAGAAACCCTGATAAAAAATTGCGAAGCCACGCAATTCGAGGGGGTGGAATTGCGCACAACGCACGCGCACGGCGTCGAGCTAGCGTTGAATCATAGCCAGCGGGCGGAAGTCAAAAAGCGTTTTTCCGACTCCAAAGTTCAGCTCATGGGCTTGGGCGGCACTTACGATTACCATACGCCCGACCCGGATAAACTGCGCCGGGACATTGCCTCAACCAAGGACTATATTTTACTGGCTGAAGAGGTCGGCGCCACCGGCATCAAGGTGCGGCCCAATGGTCTGCCCAAGGAGGTTCCCAAGGAGAAAACGCTGGAACAAATCGGCAAGGCGTTGCGCGAAATCGGTGAGTTTGGCGCCGGCCACGGGGTGGCCATCCGCTTGGAAGTGCACGGCCCGGAAACTTCCCTGGTGCCGCATATTAAAACCATACTCGATACGGCGGATCACCGAAATGTGGGGGCCTGCTGGAATTCAAACGACACGGATTTAGCGGGCGACGGCTTCGAGGCCAATTTTAACCTCATCCAGGACAAAATTATTTCCGTGCATCTGCGGGATTTATTCTTGGACCAGAATGGCAGTTAGTTAAGCCCCAGT
>DBTJ01000147.1:586-21867 GCA_002306985.1 Verrucomicrobia bacterium UBA1319 | reverse complement strand
GAATCCAATTCACGATGAGCGCCTTGGCACGGGCATTCCACAAAGGGCTGTCGAGGCGGTAATTTTTGGTGTAAACCACGTCCAACCGTTGGGCGGGCGGCGGATTCTCGACCTGAACCCGCAACGTGGACGATGCGCTCAAGGCCCCCTTCCCGGCGGTGAGTTTGAGCACGTAGTCGCCTGGCGCGGAGAACGTGGCCGTCGTCACTGGCGCTTGGGTGTCGGCAAAGGTGACTTCGCCCGGCCCGGACGCTTGGCTCCACAGCGCTTCCGCCGCGCGGCCAGATTTGAGACCGTTGACGCGGCCGGACAAGTAGGTTTTTCCTCCCAGAACCACAACTCGATCCACCCCGGCGAGCACCGTTGGGGGGAACTCGGGAGATTTCCCGGTGTCGATCACTTTCCACTCCAGGATGCCGGTGGAAAAGGGGCCGTTGCCATCGAATTCCAGTCGCAGCTTGGGGGTTAGCACTTCGTTAAAAGTGATCACATTATATTGGCCACCCAGAATGCCTAGCCCTGCGGCTCTCTGGACAGGGACAAAGGACTTGCCATCCCAATACAGCAGGCGACAGGCGGTTGGCAGTCGCACTCCTCGCCCGTCATCCCACCAATACACTTCCGTTTGGCGGGTGCTGATGGGCTGGCGCCACTCGTATTGCACCCATTGGGCACCGGTCTTCGGCCAATTGCCATAGGCGCCGTGGCTGTGGTCGTTAACGCCACTCGGCTCGGAGCCGTCATGGATGGCCTCCAGGCTTTCATGCCCGGAAACGAAGGAGGTTGATGCCTTGGCGATTGGGGCGAGGTTGGCGCTGGCGTTCTGCGGATGGGTTTCTGCGGCTAACATGGCGGCCACCGTCGAAATCAGGGCAAAACCACCAAGCCTCCAAGGATTGATTTGGCGTAGGTTCATAATCGCTTCATTTGTTGAGGTTGAGTCCGGTTACGGGGGCGTTTGTCACGGCGGACTCCCATTGTCCGCTGAAGAACGCAGCGAATAGCGCGAAAGCTTGGGGATCGTATCGCTTGAGCCCGTCAGGCCCATTGGCGGGCGGATTGCCTTTCATTCGCAAATCGCCGTGCGTGCCAAAATACCACATGGTGAGTTCGGCGAAAAATTCGTCACTATTCGAGGCCGCATACGAGTCCACCCATAAACCTTTGGCCAAGGAATGGCGCATTTGCTGGAGAAATTTTTCGCGCACGGAATCCGTCACCCCACAATCGAGGATTGTGTGGGCAAACTCATGCACGCAAATGTCCCGACCAAGATAACGGTCTGCCTGGAGCTTAAGCAGGTTTTCCTCGCCACAGGAGGCGTGCAGGCCGCCCATGCCGCGTGTCCGCTCATCGCGGGTCAAGCCGTTATATTCGGCGAGGGGCTTGCCTTTGTCTTGCCGCCATTCCGGCAGATCGGTGGTGACTTGGTTACGCCCAATGATATGCAACTCCGCCCCCGCCGCGCGCAGTTTGGCTCGCGCGTCGGGCAGTTGGCCGAGCATTAAAGCGAGCCGGCCCTGGGCGGCGAAAAGCGCCTCGTCCACCACGTTGGTCGCAGCCTTGATGGCGATGCCTTCGTAATCGAGACGTTTGGCGTAAAAGCCCGCTTCCGGCGGATTAATAGTCACAATGGAAGCGGACGACGCGTTCGTGAGCAAAGTCGATTCCGCCCGCGTTTTCACACTTGTGAGCCATAGCGCGGCCAGTAACACGCCAAGAGCCGCCATGCCGCCGCCTGATAAGAAGTAACGGGTCATGATTTAACTTTAATTAACCTTATTAATTATACCAGACAAATCACCGATGAAACCCAGAATTCTTTGGAAGTACTGAGTTGAAGGCGGTGGAAAAGGGCGGTTTGCCCGTGTTCGATTGGGTCAGCCTCCGATATAGCGTGTTTGGGCACAAGCTTTACCAAGCAGGTGGATGCAAGGATAGCGTGCTGGATAGTAGCAGCCTGCGGGGTTCGTAATAACCTGGCGACGATGCGCGCCCCTTACTTGGTCTGCCACCAATCTGTCTGGGCTTTAAGCTGGTCCAACAATTGAGCGTCGGCGGGGGGAAACTCGTATTGCGAAATATTCTTAGGTTCAATCCAAGCGAACGCCTGGCAGCCGATGGGCTGGGGCTCGTGCTTGAGCCAGGCGCAGCGATGAAACTGGAGAAAAACGGTTTTTTCCGGATAGGTGTGAGTCACCGAGAAAACGCATTCCAGCACGCGGACCTCGATGCTCAACTCCTCCCGCAGTTCGCGGGCCAGGCAATCGGCGAACGATTCCCCCGGCTCCCGTTTGCCGCCCGGGAATTCCCACAACCCGCCCAGATGATCTTTGGCTCGCCGTTGGGCGATCAAGAGTTTTCCCTGCCGGAACACCAAACCTGCGGCGACTTCGATCATCGCCCGATACTTTTGTAAATGAACCCCAGCCGCTCCATTTCCGCCGGATCAAACATATTGCGGCCGTCGAACAGGATGGGGTGGGTCATGGATTTGCGGGCTTTTTCCAAATCGAGCTTTTTAAATTCGGGCCATTCGGTGGCCACCACCAAAGCGTCGCAGTCCAAGGCCACATCGTCCATGCGTGGAACGTAGGTCACGGCATCGCCCAGGATGGCCTTGGCCTTTTCGGCGGCTTTGGGGTCATGCACCCGCAGCTTGGCCCCTTCTTTGATCAAACGCTGGCACAATTCGATGGCGGGCGACATGCGCACATCGTCCGTGTTCTGTTTGAACGCCAGTCCGAGCACGCCGATGCGCTTGTCTTTGACGACCCAGAGGGTGTCTGAGATTTTTTTCATGAACCGGTCCAATTGCAGGGTGTTGATGCGCTGGACCTCTTTAAGCAGGGCGAAGTCATAACCTAACTGCTCGGCGATTTTGATGAAGGCGCTCAAATCTTTTGGGAAACAACTGCCGCCAAACCCCAGCGAGGCGTCGAGGAATTGGCGTCCGATGCGGGTGTCCATGCCGATACCGTTGGCCACTTCTTGTACGTTGGCTCCCGAGGCCTCGCAGATGAGCGAGATGGCGTTGATGTAAGAAATCTTGAGGGCGAGGAAGGAATTGGCGGCGTGCTTAATCAACTCGGCCGAATTAATGTCCGTGACGATGATGGGGGCCTTGAAGGGGGCGTACACCTCGCGCATGGCGGCTTCCGCCCGCCGCGAAGCCAAGCCGACGACCACCCGGTCCGGATGCATGAAATCCTCCACCGCGAAGCCTTCGCGCAGGAACTCCGGGTTGCTCACCACGTCGAATTCCACTTTGGCTTTATTATAGCGCTTGATGGTTTCCGCGACCTTTTCGCCGGTCCGCACCGGGACGGTGCTTTTGTCGACCACGATTTTGTAACTGGTCATGGTGGCGGCAATCTCGCGGGCCACGCCTTCCATGAAGCTTAGATCGACCCCGCCATCGGGCAATGGCGGCGTGGGGACGGCGATGAAAATAATCTGGGATTTTTCGACGCCCTCCTGGGTGCTGGGAGTGAAAGCAAGCCGGCCCGCCGACACGTTCTTTTTGACCAATTCCTCCAGACCAGGCTCGTAGATTGGCATGCCACCCGCCTGGAGCATATTGACTTTGCGGGAATCGCTGTCCACGCAGATTACGTGATGTCCCGCTTCGGCAAAGCAAGTTCCCGTGACCAAACCCACATAACCCGTCCCCACAATGGCGATCTTCATGATGCGATTACAACAGGCCAGTGGCCCAAATTCAAGCTTCGGCCGCTTGGAAAGAAAAAGGGGATGAAGGTGTTAGACCCGCATCCCCGGTTTTCCAAACGAAAGCTTAAGAATTATTTGGCGGCCGCAGGCTTTGCGGGTCCGCTTTTATTGGTCGATTCCACCGCCGGAGCTTTGCTGGGAGCCGCGTTGGTCAACGCGGTGGCCATGGGAGCGGCGGCCACGGGTTTCGGCGCCAAGTTGGGATGCTGAAGGTAAAGCTGCTGCAAGCGATCCATCGCGTCCGAGTACCAGAAGGTGCGGGAAGTGGGAGTCGCGGTTATGTCCTGATAAAATTTTACCGCCTGCTCGTATTGTTTTTTATCCTCGTTCAAGCGACCCAAGGCATGCTTTGCTTGAGGCACGACCCCCGAGGTGGGATATTTGTTTACGACTTCCTGGTACGCTCTGAGGGCGTCTTCGATCTTATCCTGGGATTCTAGACAAGCCGCAATCCCAACGGCAGCTTGGGGCATGAGCTGGCTGCTGCCGTAAGCATTTTGAAAGCGTCTGAATTGATCCAAGGCTTCCGGATACTTTTGCTCGCTGAATTGGGTTACAGCCGCCAGCATGGAGGCGCGTTCAGCCGCCGCCGTCGATGGGTAGTCGGCGATTACTTTCAGCAGCTCAGCCACCGTTGGCCGGGCGTTTTCCGCGGCGGCTCCCGGCGTGGTAACCTTGATCAAAGCCGCGCTCGCCTCAATTTGCTTTTGTTTTTTAAGATAAACAGCCAGCGAAATGAAGAAGGCCAGAATGCCCACCACCACGGCCCAGGTGATGAGGCGTTTTTTATTCACTTCAAGCCAGGCCCAGATCTCGTATAACGCTGTTGAATCGGTCGCTTCGGAACTCATATATAAAGATGTGCAATCTTCAGATCACCCCGGGAAAAGGCAAGCCAGAAATTGGAATATTGTCACCAGCCCACTCCCGCTAAATGGTTGGAAGCTCAAAGGCATAGGCGGAAAATGGGTGAAAACCGCTTTTCAAACAGTGGCTATCCATTAGCGCCTGCCGCCGGCTTCATTCCGGAATGATTGACGTTTTTTGCTTCTCGGTGATGAAAGGGAGGGTGAATCGGAGTTGATTGGTTATTTGTAACATACACGAGCTATGTTGGTTGCGCACTTAGCGTGGGAGGGATCTGGAAATCAGCCTGCCTCGGTTTGGCTGTCAGCGGGTCGCGAACAGCGGTTCAGTCGCCCGGAACGATTTTTCCAGAAAACGATACGATGAATGGAAATCAGTGGTGCCGGCTGGTGGCGCAAAATCGGGATCGTTTGCGCGCGCATGGATTGAAAAACAAAACGCGGCGGTAATAAAACCGCCGCGTTTTCGCGGTCTAAAATCGCCTCAAGCTCAGGAGAACTTATAGATGCCGGGCAAAGCCACTTTGGATTCCGGCAACGGCCCGAATTCGTATTTCTCGGGAGATAAGCTCAATTCGGATTCCATGGCGGAATCCCAATCGATGCTCTTGCCGCTATAAGCGGATTCGCGGCCCAAGATCGCGGCGATATTACTTTCGGCGATCTGCTGGGCTTCGTTGATCGGTTTGCCCGTGCGGATCCCTTCGATCATGTCGATGTGCTCCTGTTCGTAGGGATTCTTAAACTTACCCGTGAACTTGAACGACGTCTCGCCCTTGACCAAGTTCATGCAGTTGCTTGCGCCCTTGGTGCCCACCACATCTTCGCTGATCTTGCCCGAAACTCCGTCGATCTGGCAGCACATGCTGGTCATGCGCACGCCGTCGGGGTATTCGAACTCGACGGTGAAATGGTCGTAGACATTGCCAAACTCGGAACCGGTGCGGACCGCGCGCCCGCCCATGCCGAAGGCTTTGACTGGATGAGTGCCAAGCACCCAATTGATCACGTCAATGTTGTGCAAGTGCTGTTCGGCGATAATGTCGCCGGAGAGCCAGGTGTAATAGAGCCAGTTGCGCAACTCCCATTCCATCTCGCTCCACTCGGGTTTGCGGGCGGGCGGGACTTTGTTGGAGCCTTGCAGCCAGTAGGCGCGGGCGGAAGTGATTTTACCAATCGCGCCGTCTTGGACGCGCTTGATGGTTTCCTGATAGTTCTTGGAGTGGCGGCGTTGCGTCCCGCCGAGGATGCCCAGGCCTTTTTCCTTGGCCAATTTGCCGGATTCGATCACCGAGCGACAGCCCGGAATATCGACCGCCACCGGTTTTTCGATAAAGCAGTTCTTGCCGGCTTCAATGGCCGCTTTGAGGTGGATATGACGGAAATGCGGCGGAGTGGTGAGCAGGACGTAATTAATTTCCGGGACCGCCACGAGTTTCTTGTACGCATCCCAGCCAGAAAAACACATGGCGGGATCCAGCTTGGTATCCACTCCCTTCAGGTCGGTGGTTTCGGTGCCCTTGGCCCATTCGGCGTTGCTGGACACGCCCTTCTCGAGGGCCACTCGCGCCCCTTCGACGACGTCGGGGAACAAATCGGCGATGGCCACGAGTTTGACGTTTTTACCGGCGGCCGCGATGGCGTTGCCAATGGCGCCCATGCCGCGTCCACCACAGCCCACCAAACCGATTTTAATCGGATCGTCCGGCGCGGCATGCGTGGTGATGATGTAAGGGGAAACCGAGGCGGCGGCCGCCGCCACGGAAGTGATTTTGAGGAAATCCCGCCGGTTCAATTGTGTCGTAATTTGGCTTTTATTCATATGCTTTTGGGTTTTTCCGGGAGAGCCCGCATCGGGCCGGCCTCTCCCAGGCAGATCCACATCAAACGAGCACGCCGCTTATAAGCTTTTCATGTATTGGGCCAAAGCCTTTATCTGCTCTTCGGTCAATTTATCCTTGTAAGCGCTCATCAAATGCTTGCCATCCTTCTCGATGCCATTCTTGATGGCTTCGACCCATTTGGCTTCGTCGTAGGTGGCTTTGACGGCTTCGGTGGTATAATCGCGGGCGCCTTTGGCCTTGCCGATTTTGGTGTCGCCTTTGCCGGTTTCACCATGGCAGCCTTTGCATTGGGCCAGATACAGGGCTTTTACATCGCCATTGGCCGCGGCGGCCGGTTTGGCGTCGGCGGCCGGAGCGGCGGCGGTCGCGGGTGCGGCGGCGGCGGCGGCGTCACCGCTTTCTTCGTCGCAGACCACGCGCAGGCCGGTGAAGTCGGCGGCCGAGAGCCACCAGATGCTTTGCGGCGATTGCGGGTCGTTTTCGTTCCATTCCTCAACTTCCACCATGCGGGCTGCCGAGCGCAGTTTGGAGGTCTCCTCCGTCCAGGCACCGCCACGGAGCACGCCTGGGGCTTTGGGATCGGCCTTCAAACACCATTCGCCCACGTTACCGGTGATATCGTAGAGCCCGAATTTATTCGGCTTGAGTTTGCCGACTAAATGGGTGCCTTCGCCCGCGTTATCCTTGAACCAAGCGTATTCCTTGGCTTGCGCGGCATCGTCACCCCAAAAGTAGGTGGTGGTGGCGCCGGCGCGGCAAGCGTACTCCCACTCTTCTTCCGTCGGTAAACGATAGTGGCGGCCGGTTTTTTTGCTCAACCATTTGGTATAGTTTAAAGCGTTAGGCCAGCCCATGCCGATGGCCGGGTTGGAACCTTTTTCGCCGCGATCACGATACACCGAACCATAAGGTTTGGTGGGGTGGGTGCAGCCGTCTTTGTCGATGATGCCTTCGAGCTTGTTTTCGAATTTGGCCACTTCCGACTGGCTGACGAAGACGTAGGGGAGAAATTCATCCCAGGTGACTTCGCATTTGCCCATCCAAAAACGTTTCACTTTGACTTTTTTCTGCGCCTGATCCGCTTTATCCCGGCCGGCTTCATTTTCGGGACTGCCAATCGTGACTTCGCCTTCGGGAATGGCGACCATGTCAAACTTGACGGTGCTACCCGGAATGGTTTGGGTAAAATTTGCGAATTCGGCGGCATTGCTTTGGCCCGTCAAAGCGGCAGCCATAACGGCAGGGCAGGCAACCAGCGCTTTACGCGCCAGAAATTTCAGTGTCTCGGTGACTTTTTGCATTTTCATATGGTTCATGTAGCTCTGCATTTCTCAAAAGAGCGAGGCCTGAAAATAGACAATCTACAATTCTCGTCAATCTTCGGCTCATTACAGTTTTTGTTTTTGTGCTGCCTTGGCCTGGGATATCAGCCGGATTTCCCAGTAACTAGGCCAGACGATACCTGGGTTTTTACCTCGGAAAATGGGTTTGCCAGACCGCCGGAAGACGCCACGGTGTGGTGGACGTCGTGTCTTGTAAGTGATTTACAAATAGTCGTTTACACTCTTGGTTGTGATGGAGCCACGGGTTTCTCGACACTCGTTCCCGGTTGCCCTGGCTTTGACCCTCCTCAGCCGATTTGTTCGCTGGACCGGCGCTGGCCAGTGAGGGTTTTGGATTGAATGCGCGTTGCTTAATCATTCCTACTTATAAAGACGAAGAAGCCCCTGGGTGCTTATCAAAATATCTTTTGAAAAATGGTTTTTGCTTTCGCGAACCGGTGGTTTAGAGAAGCCACCCCAACGATTGGGTTGGGATGGCTAGATTCGATTGACCGGCGGCGCCGTGGCGATTTGGTCCCGCCAGTGGTTTACTTTTGGCGCGGCTTCACAGCCCTTTCATGTATAGGGCCAACGCTTTCATCTGGTCGGAAGTCAATTTATCTTGGTAGGCGTTCATCAAGTGTTTGCCCTCTTTCTCGATGCCATTCTTGATGGCTTCGACCCATTTGGCTTCGTCGTAGGTGGCTTTGACGGCTTCGGTGGTATAATCGCGGGCGCCTTTGGTCTTGCCGATTCTGGTGTCGCCTTTGCCGGTTTCGCCATGGCAGCCTTTGCATTGGGCTAGATATAGGGTTTTGATATCCGATTTGTCCTCGGCGACGGGGACTTTGGCCTGAGTTGTCGACGTGGTGGCAGAAACGGCGGTTTCGGCGCTGATTTCATCGCAAACCACGCGAATACCGGTGAAATCGGCGGCCGATAGCCACCAAATGCTCTGGGGCGAGTTGGGATCGTTCTCGTTCCACGCTTCGGTTTCGATCATGCGCGCGGCCGAGCGGAGTTGGGTGACCTCCTCGGTCCAAGCGCCGCCTCGCAACACCCCGGGCTTTGTTGGATCAGAATTCGCGCACCATTCACCGACATTGCCCGCCATATCGTACAGGCCGAAGGCATTCGGCTGGAGTTTGCCCACCAGATGGATATTTTCCGCCGCGTTATCCTTGAACCAAGCGTATTGTTTGGCGGGCGCGGCGTCATTCCCCCAGAAGTAGGCGGTGGTCGACCCCGCCCGGCAGGCGTATTCCCATTCCTCTTCGGTGGGCAAACGGTAATGCCGCCCGGTTTTTTTGCTCAACCACTTGGTGTAGTTTAGGGCGCAAGGCAAACTCATGCCCAAAGCTGGATGAGCATCCTTATCGCCGTGGTCCCGATAGACGGAAGCAAAGGGCTTGGTGGGATGAGTGATCCCGTCCTTATCGGTGATGCCTTCGATCGGTTTCCCCGATTTTGCCACATTGGATTGCTGGATATAGGCATAGGGAAGGAATTCCGCCCAAGTGACTTCGCACTTGCCCATCCAAAAGCGTTTGACCTTGGCGGTTTTCGGTTCTTGCTCGGTTGGGCTGCGCCCCGCTTCATTGGTCGGGCTGCCGATCTGGATCACCCCTTCCGGGATGGCGATCATATCGAATTTCACCGTGCTTCCCGGAATGGTCTGGGTGAAATTAGCAAATCCTTCAGCCTGAGTATAATGTGTGGTTACATAAATAAGCGCACACAGGCCGGCAGTGCGGATTTTGCGCGTTAAAACGTTTAGCGGATTGGAGAAGAGTTGTTTTTTCATAGGACTCAGAAGATTTCCCGTTATTTAACCTAGTGATTTATGGTTTGATGGAATTGCCTATGGACTCGTGCGGACTGGAATGGGATCAGAGGTTTTGCTCGTTGGGCATCCTTTCTTTGGTGTTGTTATTTGGACGAATTGAGACCGCCTTATTTATCAATGTTTTTTCAAAAACGCATGCCTTCGCGCTTAAGAACTGGCTCCCGGGGGGGGATGGTCGCGCCTGGAAAATTAAAAGAAAAACGGAGCCGAACCTGCCAAGGCAAGCTGGCTCCGTTAGAAAACCGAGGGAACGAGAGTTTTTGCGGCCCTTAAAATGGCTCAACCGTTAAATTTGCGCCCGATCAAAGTCGCATTATGGCCACCGAAACCGAAGGAGTTGTTGACGATCACATCCACTTTCATTTCGCGCGGCGTGTTGGGCACATAATCCAGATCACATTCGGGATCGGGATTGTGGTAATTGATGGTCGCGGGGACGATGCCGGTTTCGATGACCTTGGCGCAAATCGCCATTTCCACCGCGCCGGCGGCGCCCAACATATGACCAGTGGCGCCTTTGGTGGAACTGACCGCGAGTTTGCGGGCATAGTCGCCAAACACCGCTTTGATGGCTTTCGTCTCGCAAATATCGCCCTGCTGGGTTGAGGTGCCATGGGCGTTGATATAATTCACGTCGGTCGGATTCAGCCCGGCGTTTTTAAGCGCCATCCGCATACAGCGGGCCGCGCCTTCGCCTTCGGGAGACGGCGCGGTGACATGGCTGGCATCGGCCGTATTGCCGTAGCCGAGCAATTCACAGTAAATTCGGGCTCCGCGGGCTTTGGCGTGTTCCAATTCCTCCAAGACCAAGATCCCGGCGCCTTCACCCATCACGAATCCGTCGCGGTCGCGATCAAAGGGGCGCGAGGCGTGTTGCGGATCCTCGTTGCGGGTGCTCATGGCTTTCATGGCGCAGAAGCCGCCAATGCCGAGGGGAATGATGGTGGCTTCCGTGCCCCCGGCCAACATGGCGGTGGCGTCGCCCATTTTAATGGTGCGCCAAGCTTCACCCAAGGCATGGGTGGCGGTGGCGCAAGCCGAGCAAGTGGCCACATTCGGGCCGCGAAGTTTGTAATAAAGCGATAAAATCCCCGAAGCCATGTTGAGAATCAACATCGGGATCATGAAGGGGGATAAACGGCCCGGGCCCTTGCCGAGCAAGATTTGGTGCTGGGTCGAAGTGGTTTGCAGTCCGCCTATGCCGGAGCCGATGAACACGCCGATTTCATCCCGGTTTTCTTTTTCCAGATCCAGGCCTGAATCCAGTAACGCTTCGCGGCCGGCGACGACGGCGAATTGGGTGAAGCGGTCCGTGCGGCGAACTTCCTTGGCCGACGGCATAAAAGGGGTCGGATCGAAATTCTTGATTTCCGCCGCGATCCGGCAATCGAAGGCCGCCGCGTCGAAGCCCGTGATGGGCTGGACGGCGCACTGGCCGGCGATCAGGTTACCCCAAAAATCTTTGGCATTCAGACCCAGCGCGGATACCACCCCCATGCCGGTTACCACCACTCTTCGATCAGTCCAGGAAGTCGACATATATATACACTAAAGGGGCAGAGTGGGCTCGCTAGGAAGTAGAAGCCAACCTCTGCCCCGTAAATCTCAGCGGGAGGCTTATTTTTGATTCTCTTCGATATACTTGATCACGTCGCCCACACTTTGGAGCTTCTCGGCTTCCTCATCCGGGACTTCGATGCCGAATTCCTCTTCCAAGGCCATGATCAGTTCCACCGTGTCCAAGGAATCAGCGCCCAAATCCTCAATGAACTTAGCCTCGGGCGTTACTTGGTCGGCGTTCACGCCGAGTTGTTCCACGATGATGTCTTTAATCCGTTGTTCTGTCGATTTTTCAGCAGCCATGGTTTGCTCCATTCTGATTACGTTAAGTTGTGCGTGTCTAAACGACGTGCCGAAAAGCGTCAAGTCCCTATTCGCTCGTTTCGTTCTTTTTTTCCTCGGCCGGGATTATCCAGCAAAACATAGGCACGCTGCGTCGGTTCACGTTGCGCACTTCTCTATAGGCTCCCGGTCAAGCCGTCCAGCTTGAATTTTATTTTTTAGCCGGTCCCTCAGGCGGTTTCGTGCGGAGATAGGCCTCCGATTTCGCGGCCAATTCTCCGTCCGCCAAGGAAAACTATATCGTTATTTCCCTTACATTGCCAAGCCGCCATCGACCGCGAGCACTTGCCCGGTGATGTATCGCGCCGCTGGGCTGGCCAGGAAGACCACCGCTTGAGCGACGTCCTCCGCTTGGCCATAGCTACCCAATGGGATGGTTTTAAGCACCGATTCCTTAACCTCCGGGGTAAGCACCGAGGTCATGTCCGTTTCGATAAACCCCGGAGCAATGGCGTTAACGGTAATCCCGCGCGAGGCAACTTCACGAGCGGTCGATTTTGTCAGGCCAATCAAGCCCGCTTTGCTCGCCGCATAATTCGCTTGGCCCGCGTTTCCGATAAGTCCGATGACGGACGAAATATTGATGATCCGTCCGGCGCGTTGCTTAATAAAGCTCCGAATCATGGCTTTGGTGAAAAGGAACACGCCTTTCAAATTGGTGTCAAGGACCGTATCCCAGTCCGCCTCGCTCATGCGCATGAGCAGGCCGTCCTTGGTCACCCCGGCATTATTGACTAATATGTCAATACGACCGGCGGTTTGGAGGATTTTCTCGGCGGCGGCGTTGACCTCCGTCCCACTGGACACATCCACCGCCACCGCCCAAGCTTGGCGGCCGGTGGCGCGCACTTCAGCGGCGGTTTTCTCCGAATTCTCCACCGTGCGGGAAACGCACACCACGTTAGCGCCCGCGGCGGCGAATTGCAGGGCGATGGCTCTTCCGATGCCCCGTCCGGCTCCCGTGACGATGGCGGTTTGATTGGCTAGTATGCTCATATACCGGGCTAATTTGTGGGCGGTAATGGCGGGAAAGTCAAGGGGCTAAGGTTTTCGTTTTGGCCGAAAGGGGATGGATCAAGGCTTGCGTTTTCCGGCGCGCCTGTTTAGATGGGCACTTATGAATTCCACTTTAGCAAAGCTGGCCTTGGCGTTGCTTGTTGCCGTCAACTTGGCCGCCAGCGCCTGGGCCGATGATTTCCAAATCCGGGATGGCGATCGAGTTGTGTTTCTCGGGGATAGCATTACCGAACAGCGACTTTACACCACCTATATTGAAGCTTACACGCTGACTCGGTTTCCTAACTGGAAATTAACCTTCCGCAACGTGGGCTGGGGAGGCGATACCGCTTGGCTGCGCCAGCGGGCGCACCCGGATGAAAAACTGCTCTTCGCCGCGGAGGGAGCCCGCCTTCAGGCTATGGTCGATGATAGCGTTGGACGCGGCTTGGCTCGGGATGTTCTGCCCCTCCGCCCGACCTTTGTCACGGTGAAATTCGGCATGAACGACCACTCTTACCAAGCGTTCAGGGAGGATATCTTTCGCGCCTATACGAACAGCCAGGAGAAAATCGGCAAAAGCCTTCAGGCGGCCGGGGCGCGGGTGGCGTATCTGACTTCCCAGCCCATCGAGGACAAACGGCCTGACCCGGATAAAGACGTTCGCAATCAATCTTTGCGCCGATTTTCCGATGGCCTTAAAGAGGTCGCAGCCCGCGTTAACGCCACGTTTGTGGATCAATTCGATCCTTATATGACCCTGTTGCTGCGGGAACGGCCTTCGCACCCGGATGGATTTGTGGGTCGGGGCGATGCGGTTCATCCCGGCCCTACCGGGCATACGGTTATGGCTTGGGCCGTTCTGAAAGGGTTGGGTGCTCCCGCGTTAGTATCTCAAGCGCAAATAGATGGGGCTTCCGGAAAAGTCACTTCCACGACCGCCTGTCACCTTGAAAATCTAAAAGTTGACGGGGGCGGCGTGAGTTTTGACCGCTTGGATGACGCGCTTCCCATGCCCATCGACGTTCGGGCTGAACCCGCGTTGAAGCTGGCTCCCGTGTTGCAAGAGCTCAATCGTTACGAGCTTCAAGTCACAGGATTGGCGACGGGATCTTATAGCTTAAGCATTGACGGCGAGGTTGTTGGAAAGGCAAGTGCGGAGGAGATTGCCAAGGGTTGGAATATCGCCAATGCCTGCGGTTCGATTCAAAAACAGGCTCGACAAGTATTGGATTTGGTTTTCAAGAAGAACAATCAGTATTTCGAGCGCTGGCGCAACGTGGCGCTTTACCATTTCCCAGATTGGGCGAACGGAGCGGAGGTCGAAAGCAAGCGGACCGCCGAGTTGGCGCGCAACGACAAGGTAATCGCGGATTTTGAATCGCAGATCGAGACCGCCAGAAAGCCTAAAACGCACCATTTTGAATTAAAGCCGACGACCCCATAAGGGTTGGATTTTCTGTCGAGGTCGATCCTGAAAACCACAAATTGAAGTGCTTATGGGGTGGTTTCAGATTGGCTCGACTAAGTTGAAGCTGCCTTTTGTGAAAAGAGAGTTGAAAGTTGGGGTTTATAATGTAATCCGCCATTCCAGGGCGGGGGAGGTGTGGACTGACGTAGTGTAAACTGCTCGTAACAATATAGTTATATCACTTTTATCGGAGCGCGGGGCGAGGGGGCTATTTTCAACCGCTTCCCGCTTGCCTGCGCGAGTGGCCGCTTTATACTGTGCGTTCGCTTAGTGAGCGAGCGTATATCTAAAAAAATATGAGCACCACACCCATTCGAGTTGCCGTGACTGGCGCCGCCGGTCAAATCGGTTATTCTTTATTATTCCGCATTGCCTCTGGCGCAATGTTCGGCCCGAGTCAGCCGGTCATTTTACATTTGATTGAAATTGAGCCCGCCTTGAAAGTTCTTGAAGGCGTGGTTATGGAATTGGACGATTGCGCGTTCCCCTTATTAAAAGGCATCGTGCCGACTTGCAGTTTGGAGGAAGGGTTCAAGGGGGTGAACTGGGCATTGCTAGTGGGCAGTGTGCCCCGCAAGCAGGGAATGGAACGTAAAGACCTGCTTGGCATTAACGGCAAGATTTTCATTGGCCAAGGCCAAGCCATCGAGAAGAACGCGGCCGCCGATGTCCGCGTGCTCGTGGTGGGCAATCCCTGCAACACCAACTGTTTGATTGCCATGAATAATGCGCGCGGGATTCCGGCGGACCGCTGGTTTGCCATGACCCGCTTGGACGAAAACCGCGCCAAGAGCCAGTTGGCCAAGAAAGCCGGCGTGCATAGCACGGACGTGAGTAATGTCGCCATTTGGGGCAATCACTCGGCCACCCAATATCCTGATTTCCACAACGCCCGAATCCAGGGCAAGCCGGCCACCGAGGTCATCAAGGATCATGCCTGGCTGGAAACCGAATTTTTGGCCACGGTGCAACAACGCGGCGCCGCCATCATCAAAGCCCGCGGTTCCTCCAGCGCGGCCAGCGCGGCCAATGCCGTGGTGGGCACCGTGTCTTCCATCGTGACGCCCACGCATCCGATGGATTGGCACAGCGTTTGCCTGTGTTCGGACGGCAGCTATGGGGTCGAGAAAGGCCTCATTTCCTCCTTCCCCGTTCGCAGCAACGGCAGCAAAGTCGAAGTGGTTCAGGGTTTGCCGATTAATAGCTTTAGCCAAGGTAAAATCACGGCCACCGTCAACGAACTGAAAGAAGAGAAAGCGTTAGTGGCGGAATTGTTGAAGAAATAGTCCGCGACGCGCGTTGGGCGGGGGTAAAACAGCCCCGTTGAAACGCTTGCGGAGTTTGGTTTTTCAGGCCCGGGCATCCCCCGGGCCTTTTTTTTACGCGGATTTTAGCTTGCTTGGCCGGGGTGGTGCCTGCCTAATATGCCGGCTATTCATGAGTCCTTTATTATCGATCTTTATCGTGGTGGTTTACGTCCTGATCATGCTTGGGGTGGGGTATTGGTGCATGCGGAGGACTAAATCCGTGGGCGATTTTTTCTTGGGCGGACGCACGCTGGGGCCCTGGATGAGCGCGTTCGCGTTTGGCACGACGTATTTTTCCGCCGTGATTTTCATTGGTTACGCGGGCAAACTGGGCTGGGGGTTCGGCATCCAATCGCTTTGGATTGTGGTGGGCAATACGATTATCGGAACGTTGTTATCTTGGACGATTCTAGCGGCTCGCACCCGAGAAATGACCGCCCGGTTGAACGCGCTGACGATGCCGGAATTGCTCCGGGCGCGGTATGATAGCAAAGCAATGCAGGTGATTTCCGCGTTGATCGTGTTTGTTTTCTTGGTGCCCTATTCCGCTTCGGTATACATGGGCTTGAGTTACCTGTTCCAGAAAGCCATCGGGCTGCAATATAATGAAGCTTTGTTTTTTCTCGCCATTTTGACCGGCGTTTACCTGATGATGGGCGGTTATTTCGCGGTGGCGATCAGCGACTTTATTCGTGGGATTGTGGAGTTCGCGGGGGTTACGTTGATGGTGTATTTGCTCGCGGGCATGAAAGGCGGGATCGTCGAGAGCTGGCGCTTGCTGCTGGATCACCGGCATATGCCCGCCCTATATCCCCCGCCGCCGGCGGCGGGAGCGGCGGCTCCCACCGGCATCGTTTTCTCCGGCTGGATCATTCTTGCCTCACTGGTCTTTATCACCAGCTTCGGCCCTTGGGCGTTGCCCCAGATGGTGCAGAAGTTTTATTCGATCCGTAGCAAGGCCGATGTCCGGCGGGCAACGATTATCGCCATGTTTTTCGCGCTATTCATGTCTTTCGGGGCTTATTTTAGCGGCGCGTTGACGCATTTGTTTTACACCGACCCCAAAGTGGATTTCGCCCCCATCATCGATGCCGCCACCCACAAGCCGAATCTCGATTTATTGATGCCGCATTTCATCACGACGTTTGTGCCCGGCTGGCTGGTGCTAGTGATCTTGTTGCTCGTGTTTTCCGCTTCCATGTCGAGTTTGTCTTCCTTGGTGTTGGTGTCCAGTTCGGCGATCGTCATCGATTTGTACGGAACGGTCGTGAGTCGGGAGGCTAATCCCAAACGGACCATGTTGCTCATGCGGGTGCTCTGTGGGGTGTTCGTCGCTCTCTCGCTGTGGATAGCGATGAGCAAGGTCGATGTGATTGTGAATCTGATGGTGATCGCTTGGGCCAGCTTGGCGGGCGCATTTCTGGCTCCCTATGTTTACGGGCTGTTTTGGCGGCGGACCACCAAAGCCGGGGCGTTTGCCGGCATGGCTAGCGGGGTAGGCACTTCGATTGTGCTGTTTATTCTTTGGGGTAAAGCCAACATCCCGGTTGCCGGGGCGGTGGCCATGATCGTGCCTTTGATTGTGACCCCCGTGGTAAGCTTGCTCACGCCTCCGCCACCGAAAGAATTGGTGGCCAGAGCCTTTGGTGATAAGTGAACCCGGGTTATTGGAAGAGATAGCTGTGTGCTCGAATCCACGCCGCCAATTGGTGGACGATCATGTCGCTGGCTGATTCATAAGTGGCTTCCAAGTGCTGAATCCGTTCGGAATGCAGGCGATAGAGGCCGTTTACGATTTCCATGCGTTGATCATAATCGGTCGGCACGTCGGCCTCCGGGAAGAGTTCCAATAAGTCCCGCAGCACGGTGGCGATGGTGGTGGCCCCGATCCGTCGGTAAGCTTCGGCGGTTGCCTGTAACGGCAGTCCGCGTTCGAAAAAGTTCCTGAACCCACCTTCGGCCAGAATTTCCAACGACCGGCAAATCACAACCACGGGCTGAGTGATGTCGGTCAATATTTCGGGGCCGCTCTTGGCCTCCAATGCGGTCAATTTATCATATGTATCGGCGACCAGTTGGGTGTCCGGAATTTTCATGCGATATTGGGCGTCCCTTTTTATCCGGAATTTGCGCTTGTTCGGTGGCTCTGACGCAACGTTTAACGGCCTCCTTGGTCTTGGGAAATCCTACTTATTTATCGCATTTTTGTGGCGAGGAAGCAAGCGAACTCGCGGCCGATGAAATAACCGGGCGAGTTTTATGTCCAGGTGGCCGGAGAATAATGGCTCCTTACCTATGGAAGAGACGCGGGGGCGACCCTGGCTTGCGCGGGCCTGATTTGTTCAACGACGACGCCGGGCGGACAATAAGCTTTGATGTCATGGGTGTCGGCCATTCCGGATAATTCCACAAACAACAGAATATCGCGAGCCGCGAGTTTGTCTAAATCCGCCTTTCGGCCTCTGACCACGACGGCCGCCTGAGTTGGCTCTAGTTGATGCTTGTTGGGATTGGCTGGATCGGCCAGCACTCGGATTGGCAGGCTGGCGAATTCGATTTTGACGGGACTAGCCAGCCCGGGTTGAGGCCAAGTGTCGTTCCGAGCCACGTAGCGAAGGGTAAGCCAGGTCAAAACCGCCAACAGAAAGGCAAAGATCTTCAATCCCAGATTATGCCGGATAATGGCGCGCAATTGCATATTATGAGGGGCCCGGGCTGGAGGATTTTGATTTACCACCGGTCCCGCGTTTGCTGGCGGCATTTTTCCACGATAGGAGAATTTCCGCCAGGTTGCGCGAGCGGGCGGGGCGGATGAATACCGAACTTAGGAAGGCCCGGAGCGATTCCTCGGAGACGCCCCGCACCCATTGCCCTTTGTAGGCGTAGGAGATGGAGCCGGTTTCCTCGGATACCACGACCATCACCGCGTCGGATTCCTCGCTTAACCCGATCGCCGCCCGGTGCCGCGTGCCGAGGGAAGGGTTTAAATCCTGGCGTTGAGTCAGGGGGAAAATGCACGCCGCAAAGGCGATCCGGTCGCCTTTGATGACAACGCCGCCGTCATGGATGGCGTTGTTCGGGAAAAAGATGGTCTCCAGCATTTCAGGCGAGGCGTCGCAATCGATGCGGACACCCGTTTGAATGATGTCCTGCAACTGAATGGTTTGCTCAAAGGCCATCAGTGCGCCGATACGCATTTCGGACATGCGGGCCGCCGCCTGGATGATGACTTCGATGTTTTCGCGCTGTTCGCGCGCCGTGCCCAGAAAGGGCCGGTTTCCAAGCTCGGCCAAAATGTGGCGTAATTCCGGCTGGAAAATGACCAGCACCGCGATGGCGATGAAAGCGAAAAAGGACTTAATGAGGAGATTGAGCACCTCCAGTTCCAGCAGGGTGGTGATCAGGGTTGCCACCAGCATGACCGCAATGAAACCCGTTACCACCGCCGCGCCCCGGGTGCCGCGCACCAAGACGCAGATATGGTAGATCACCACGGTTAGGAGGGAGATTTCCAATACCGGTCGCCAAGTGTGCGTGATCCAAGTCCAATTCATGATTTTCGCAAGGCGGCCAAAGTTTCCGTAAGGCGCACCGCTTGCCGCGTGGCCGCCACATCGTGCACCCGGAAAATATGCGCCGGAGCTTGCGCGCCCCAGCAGGCGCAGGCCAGTGCTCCGGGCAAGCGATCTGGCGCCCCCCCTCCCAAGAAGGCCTTGCGCGACACGCCCAACAATACCGGCCTGCCTAACGCGGCGAAGCGGCCCAACTGAGCGATCAATTCGAGATTATGGGCTGTGGTTTTACCGAAACCGATGCCGGGATCGAAAATGATTTGTTCGGATTTTACGCCAGCCGAGGCTAATTGTTTCGAGGACTCCTGAAAAAAACGGACGACCTCCGTCGTCACCGCTTCGTAAACCGGGTTGATTTGCATGGTTTGCGGCGTGCCTTGGCTGTGCATGGCCACATAAGCCGCGCCGGATTCCGCCACCAACCGACGCATCGCTTGGTCCGCCCGGGCGGCGCCCACATCGTTGACGATGGCGGCGCCCGCGGTGATCGCCGCTGCCGCCACCACGGTTTTTTGCGTGTCGATCGCGATGGGAATGGCGGTGATCTTCGCCAACGATTCAATGACGGGCAGCACGCGGCGCAGTTCCTCCTCGGCGCTGACTGGGGCGGCGAAAGGGCGGGTCGACTCACCCCCGATATCAAGAATCTCAGCGCCTTCGGCAATCAATTCTTGGGCGTGCGCCACGGCGGCTTCAGTTTGAAAAAAACGCCCTCCATCGAAAAACGAATCTGGAGTGACGTTTAATATTCCCATGATCATGGCGGGACGAGGAAAGGAAAATTCAAATTGGCGGGCGCGCAAAATCATAGGTAATTCAATATGCCGCAAAAACTTGGGGTTGGCGAGTTTTCTTGCGGAAAAAGGGGGATTCGGCCGTTATTTTTGGCTCCGACTGGCGAGTTGGGTGCGGGTATCCTTGGGCGCGCCACCTCCCGGCTTGGGTGGGTAGCCAAAAAATAGCGACGGTTCAGTGGAGCTCTAACCGATTGAAATTCAATCCGATTGAAAGTTGGGCGGACTCGGCGACGCGCAAATATCCGCGAAGCGATTGACGAGCGGCGGCATTTGTTTGTAAGGTAACCGCCGTTGGACTGGCGGCCCTGCGGGTGGCCAGGCCTTTTCTCTCCGGAGACCATTCCCGAGCAGAGAAAGGCATTTTCCCATGAAACCATCCAAACCAGATGGTTTTATTACAACGTTAGGTTAAGTTGATTATCTAATGAATATCATCATAAGTATTTTCCGATCATCCATCGGCAGAAAATACATCATGGCGGTGACCGGACTCCTGCTTTTTGGATTTGTCACGGTGCATCTCATCGGTAACTTGCAGATCTTTTTAGGTCCGGATCATATCAACGCCTACGCGGCCTTGTTGCAAGGCAACAAGCTGGTGCTTTGGTCGTTCCGAATTGGTCTCTCGGCCATCGCGTTGGCGCATATCACCACCGCCCTAAGCTTGACGTTGGAAAACCGCGCCGCCCGGCCGGTGGCGTATTTGAACTCCACGCCGCCGTACTCGGACTTCGCGTCCCGCACGATGGTGTTCGGCGGACTTTTTCTTTTCGCTTTCATTCTATTCCATCTGCTGCATTTCACCGTGGGCGTGGTGCATCCGAGTGTTATGCACTATACGGATGCCAAGGAGCGTCACGATGTGTATCGGATGATGGTGGAGAGCTTCCAGAATCCCGCGATTTCGTTGGTTTACATCGCGGGCATGGCTTTCCTCTATCTGCATTTGAGCCACGGCATCTCGAGCTTGTTCCAGTCCCTGGGGTTGAAAAACCGCAATTATAAAGGGCTGATCGAAGGCTTCGCGAAGCTCGCGGCGTTTGTGATTTTGTTCGGCAACTGTGCCATCGCGATCGCGGCGTTTACCAAAATTTTGCCCGCGGTGGTGAAATAACCTTAACTGAATTGATCGCATGCAACTGAACGCAAAAATTCCCTCCGGGCCGTTGGATAAGAAGTGGGATCGCTACCGGCTGGAGCAGAAACTGGTAAACCCTGCCAACAAACGCAAATTCGAGGTCATCGTGGTCGGTTCCGGCTTGGCGGGCGCCTCGGCGGCGGCATCGCTGGCCGAAATGGGGTATAACGTCAAATGTTTTTGCTACCAAGACAGTCCGCGCCGCGCGCATAGCATTGCGGCCCAAGGCGGCATCAACGCCGCCAAAAACTATCCCAACGATGGCGATAGTGTTTACCGGCTATTTTACGATACCATTAAGGGCGGCGACTTCCGGGCTCGCGAAGCGAATGTTTACCGACTGGCTCAGGTCAGCTCGAGCATCATCGATCAATGCGTGGCCCAAGGCGTTCCGTTCGCCCGTGAATACGGTGGGGTTTTGTCCAACCGTTCGTTCGGTGGCGCCCAGGTTTCCCGCACCTTTTACGCGCGCGGCCAGACCGGCCAGC
>DBTJ01000147.1:0-324 GCA_002306985.1 Verrucomicrobia bacterium UBA1319 | reverse complement strand
CCGGCCAGCAGCTGTTGATCGGCGCTTACCAGGCGTTGAGCCGCCAGATCGCCGTTGGCAAAGTTAAAATGTTCACCCGGACGGAGATGGTTGACTTGGTGCTGGTTGAAGGCCAAGCCAAAGGCATTGTGGCTCGCAGCATGGTGGACGGGACGATCACGACCCACGCCGCTGACGCCGTCGTGCTGGCCACGGGTGGTTACGGTAACGTTTTCTTCCTTTCGACGAACGCCAAAGGCTGTAATGCCACCGCCATCTGGCAGGCCTACAAAAAAGGCGCGGCCTTCGCCAATCCTTGTTACACGCAGATTCACCCCACGTGCA
>DBTJ01000181.1:18119-50677 GCA_002306985.1 Verrucomicrobia bacterium UBA1319 | reverse complement strand
CCTTACGGAATCAAAGCGGCATGCAAGTCAAAATCATGGCCTATGGCGCGACGATCACGGAGTTGCTGGCCCCGGACCGCCAAGGTTCCTGGACCAATGTGGTTTTAGGCGCCCGGAGCTTCGACGTTTACCAACGCGGTTTTCCCGCCGCCGCCGCGGTTGTGGGCCGATACGCCAACCGGATTGCCAAAGCCCGTTTCACGTTGCGGGGGACGGAATACCGATTGGCCGCCAATAACGGTCCCAACCATATCCACGGCGGCGTTCATGGATTCGCCCAAGCCGTGTGGCGGGCCGAGTCCACGCCCACTCAAGCGAATGCGGCCGCGATTCGCCTGGCATATACGAGTAAAGATGGCGAGGAAGGATATCCTGGAAATTTAAAAGTCACGGTTACCTATGCGTTGACCGATGATAACCAACTTCAGATGGATTACGTAGCGGTCACTGACAAGGCCACGCCGTTGAACTTAACGTCGCACGCGTATTTTAACTTGGCGGGCGGAGGGGATGTGCTGGGACACCAACTGTGGCTGGCAGCCGATAAATACACACCCGTCGATGATCAACTGATTCCCACCGGCGAAATTGCGACCGTAAGCGGCACCCCGCTGGATTTTACCGTCCCCGCCCTCATTGGCGCGCGCATGGACCAGCTAAAACCCGGTTTCACCGGTTACGATCACAATTTCGTCCTCCATCACGAAGGCAAGGCGCGCATCCTGGCGGCGCGGGTGGTGGAGCCGGAGAGCGGACGAATCATGGAAGTTCACACGACTGAACCGGGTGTGCAATTCTATACGGGCAACCATTTGGGCGGGGGTGGCTTTGTCAAACATGGCGGCTTCTGCCTCGAAACCCAGCACTTCCCCGATTCCGTCCATCATGCCCATTTCCCGTCGGTCATCTTGGAGCCGGGCCAGATATTCCAGAGCACAACAATCTATGCTTTTAGCGCGAAATAAGCGGTTTGCACGGACCGTTTCCAGGGTGGCTGCCCGCCTCAACTTCTGGGGTTGAAACGCGATTTTTTGGCCAATTGCTCCCACAGCCGGCGTTCTTCCTCATTCACCTGCTGGGGGGTTTCGATTACCACGGTGATAAACAGATCCCCGTACTCGCCGGTTTGCCCGGTGGGCAAGCCTTTGCCCGCCACGCGGAGCCGCTGCCCGTTGTGGGTCCCCGGGGCGATGCGCACGGAGACATTACCGTGCAGGGAGGGCACCGTCACCACCGTGCCTAACACCGCTTCCCATGGGGCCAGTTCCAACTCATACCGCAGATCCGCCCCTTCCGCTTGGAAATCGGGATGCGCCGCGTAGCGCACCTTTAAATACAAATCGCCGGAATGGCCGCCATCCGACCCTTCCTCGCCTTTACCGGGAATGCGGATGGATTGCCCCTCGCGAACGCCGGGAGGCACGCGAACTTTGAATCGGCGCTGCTCCGGCAGCCCGGTGTTGGGATTGACGCCGCGATAGGAAACCGTGCGCACCGAGCCGTTCAGCACCTCTTGGAGCGTCACCAGGATATCCCCGGTCACATCGCGGCCCGGTGTGGCGGAGGGATCCTCGAAGCTTTCCGCCGAATCCGACGCGGCGCCGCCTGGGCTGCCCCCTCGGCGACGCCCGAATATCTCCTCGAAAAAGTCGCTGAAACCCGTGCCGCCGAAGTGAAAGTTAAATTCTTGCGTCCCATTCCGACGGGTCCGGCCGGTTTGTTGCCACTCGGGCGGAGACTCGAAACCACCCCCATTCTGCCACTGCGAACCTAAGGAATCGTATTTTTTACGATTATCGGCTTGGCCGAGGACTTCATAGGCTTCATTGATCTCCTTGAATTTTTCCTCGGCCCCTTTCTTGTCGCGGGCAACATCCGGATGATACTCGCGAGCGAGCTTGCGAAACGCCTTTTTGATTTCGTCATCGCTAGCCGCGCGAGGCACGCCCAAAACTTTATAATAGTCTTTATATTCGACCGGCATGGCATTCCTTCCGGTGCGCCAAGTCATCCGTCTCGACCCGGCGCCACCCAATCATGCAAACCCACCGCCCCTGCTTACACCGGACGGTCGGGATCTGGCAACCCGTTTCCTTACGTACCCCAAGGAACGAAGTGAAAGGCTTCGGTTAATTTGGCCCTAACCCTTATTAATATAACACTTCTTATGCCATGGCAATCGATCGGCAGTTTCATTCGCATCTCATTACTTTCAAGCATGATAAAGATTACCCGACACATGGGCGCAAGAAGTGACGGTGTCATAATGGCGCTTGCGGCTGAGCCACGTGCGCCAACTGATATCGGTTTGTGCCGGGTTACGGCTTGCTCTGGAGGGATTCCTTGCCCAACATTTCCCGGTGCTTTGGGCACAATTAAATGCTGACATTATCGGAAGTAACAAAAGCGTACGGTGAGAAAACCTTGTTCGAGGAAGCGAGTCTCCAAGTCAACCGGACGGATCGCGTCGGGGTGGTGGGGCCAAACGGAGCGGGCAAATCGACCCTCTTTTCCTTGATCCTAGGCGAAGAAACGCCTGATGGAGGGAAAATTATATTCGATCGCCGGGCCACGGTGGGCTACCTGCCGCAAGAGAGCGAGCCGGCGGGTGAAGAAACCGTCCTGGAATTGGCGGTAGCCATCACGCCGGAAATGGCCCAGTTGCAGCAAAAGCTAAAGGCGTGGGGTGATAATCCCGGCGATCACGCCGCCGATTATAACACCGTTCACGCCCGTTTTGAAGAATTGGGCGGTTACCAACTGGAACCGCGCGCCAAGCAAATCCTGGCCGGCCTAGGCTTTCGGGAAAAAGATTTCAACCGGCTCGCCCGGGAGATGAGCGGGGGCTGGGTCATGCGGGTGCGACTGGCGCGGTTGCTGTTGCAGAGCCCGGATTTGTTGATGCTGGACGAGCCGACCAACCATTTGGATCTTTCGGCTTTGCTGTGGTTTCAGGATTATTTGCGGTATTACCCGGGCGCCATTTTGTTAATCTCGCATGACCGGGAATTTCTGAATCGAATTGTTGATTCGATCGTCGAGCTGCGGCAAGGGCGCTTTCTGCGGTACAAGGGCAATTACGAAGATTATCTGCGTCAGCGGGAAGCCCAGGTGACCCAACAAGAGGCGGCTTACAAGAATCAGCAGCGGGAGATCTCGCATCTGATGGAGTTCGTCGACCGTTTCCGGGCCAAGAACACCAAAGCCACCCAAGCGCAAAGCAAGCTCAAGCAAATCGAGCGGATGGAAAAAATCGAGGCCCCGGAATCCGATACGCCGAAGCTGCAATTCACCTTTCCCCAGCCGGCCCGCAGCGGCCTGAAAGTCATCGCCCTGGAGCAGGTGGATTTTGCCTATGGCCAGGTGCCTGTATATCGGGGGCTGCAATTCGAGGCCGGGCGCGGGCAGCGCATTGTGTTGGTGGGACCCAACGGAGCGGGCAAATCGACCTTGCTTAAGCTGCTGGCCGGGGTGCTGATCCCGCAGGCGGGCCAGCGAGTATTAGGGCATAACGTCAAGGAAGGCTACTATTCGCAATACCGCGTGGATATGCTCCACCTGGAGCGCACCGTCCTGGAAGAAGGTTTGGACACGCCTCAGCGCATCACCGAGCAATCGGTGCGCACCGTGCTGGGCACGTTCGGATTTCGCGGGGATGACGTCTTCAAATCCGTCAGCGTGCTCAGCGGCGGCGAAAAGAGCCGGTTGGCGTTGGTAAAACTCCTGCTTGATCCGCCTAATCTCCTGCTCATGGATGAGCCGACCACGCATTTGGACATGGATGGCGTGGAAGCGCTGATTAACGCGTTGCGCCAATTCGAAGGCACCATTTTATTTATCAGCCACGACGTGTTTTTCATCCGCGCCTTGGCGAGCATGGTGCTTCACGTCAACGCCGGGCAAGCAACCTGGTACAAAGGAGATTACCAGTATTATCTAGATAAAACCATGGCCACGTCGGAGCGCGAGGCATTGACGGCCACCGGCTTCGAACCGGAAAAGCCTAAATCCGGAGACGAAGACGCGGCCACCTGCGCCAAGGAGGAGCGGCGACAACTGGTGGCACGCCAAAATGCCCGAGCCAAGCAACGGCGTGAACAACTGCAAATCGTGAAACGCTTGGAACAACAGATCAGCGATTTGGAAAAACAACAAGCGACGTTGACCGCCGAGTTGCAAGCGCCGGAAACCTATCAAAATCCCGCGCGCATCAAAGATATCAATACCGAGCTAAGCACGATCCACGACCAACTGCCCGCGCTCATGGCCGAGTGGGAATCCGCCGCCACCAAACTCGCCGAAGTCGAAAGCCTGCCCGTGTAGCTCCACGCGCCCGCCCCGGTGGCGGCTCGATCCCAGCGGGTCATTTATTGAACGGCCGCACGGGCGCGCGCTCCGGTTCGCGGCGGTGCGTAAAACTGGAAGGGGCGGTGAGGATCGTCTTTTGCGCATCGAGCACCAGGTCGTCCACCACCACCACGGTTTTCTCGCATAATTCATCGAGCCAGGCATTGTATTTGGACTCGATCAATTGATTGCGAATTTCTTCTTTAGTTACATCGACCGCCTCGCCACGAGGCGAAGACTGCGAACGTCTCACCACCACCCGGTTTTTGTGGCTTTCGTAGTAATCCAGCACCTCCTCCTCGGTCACCGCCAATTCCGTCTCGCCCATGACCCGAAGCAGCTCGATATGCGTCTGGCTCTGGGTATAGAAATAATATTCTCCTTCGGAAAACCGGCTGGGGCCGGGCAGGGGCTTGTTTTGCCGCGCGCGCTCCGCGCGGCGCTGATTCTCCAGGGTCAATAGTCGTTTCAATTCAGCGTAACTCATGACCGCCGGCAGACCGCGCTCGCGGGCCGCCATTTGTTCCAATTTAAATCGGATGGCGAAATCCAGCGCTTGTTCGCGCAACCGCTCCCACGGGGTTTCCCCATCAATCGGAGTGGTCCAAAAATTGGCGGGATCGGGAATGTCGTATTTGGCGATCAAATCGCGAACCACCATGGAACGGCCTCGATCCAGGTGCCAGCGATATTCCCGGACATTCAATGGCTCGCCCGCGATTGTGGCCACACGCAGGTCTAACTGAACTGGCAGCGACGCCGCCGGAGCATTGGTAGGAGTGGGTTTCTCCGCCTCAGGCGCCGGCTGGGGAGCTTTTGGCGGCGGTGAAGTAACGCAACCCGACACGAGCAGAAATAACGCCAGCGACACCCCGTAAAAACAGCCGGCGCGCCCGTTTCTCGCCCGGCGCGGTTTCTCCCGCCGGTTATGGCGGATTGGATCGGTGACGCCCCAGATTTTTGGCCAGCCAAGCATAATCGCAATTAAAGCGTGTCGATTCGCACCCTAAGTTAGCGAATCGGACCATAGGAAATTCCCCAAATATCAACAACCCCGCGAATGCGAGAAAGTTGCCCGTGAAAAGCCTCCAACCTTGCTCTGGTCGTGGTTTTACACGAGGACGGCGTCGGGCGCTTGCTCCGGTTCCAGCGGCCAGTCCCGAATGGGTTGGTAGAACGTGTCACGTTGCCGGGGGACCAAGCCTGCTTCGCGAATGGCCTTGCTCATGGCTTCGATGGTTTGTTGTTGCGGCGAAGTAGCGCCGGCCATGTGAAAAATCCGTTCGTCGAAGATGGTGCCATGCAGATCGTCCGCGCCGAAATTCAACGCGACTTGCGCCAATTTAAGCCCCAGTCCCACCCAATAGGCGGTGATATGGTCGAAATTATCCAAATAAACGCGGCTCACCGCGATCGTGCGCAGGGAATCGAAACCGGTCGGCGGATGGGGCACCCCGATGCGATTATTTTCCGGATGGTAAGCCAGTGGCACGAAACCCACAAAACCGCGCGTCTCATCCTGCAATTCGCGCAAGCGGCGCAAATGGTCCACCCGGTCGGCCACGGTTTCGACATGGCCGTAAAGCATGGTGCAGGTGCTGCGACCGCCCATCCGGTGCCAAGCGCGATGCACCGCCAGGTATTCCTCGGCCGATTCTTTGCCGCGGGCGATCGCTTGCCTCACGGCGGGCTGGAAAATTTCCGCGCCACCGCCCGTGAGGGAATCCAGGCCGGCTTCCTTGAGTTCGCGCAGGGTTTGTTCGGTCGAGCGTTTGCCCAGCCAGGCCAGATGCAGCACTTCGATGGCGGTGAAGCACTTCAATTGCAGCCGCGAGTCGACTTGTTTCAAGGCGCGCAGCATGTCCAAATAGTAAGAAAAGGGTAGCGAGGGATGCAATCCGCCGACGATATGCAACTCGGTGATACCCACCGACAAAGCCTCGCGCGCCATGGCCGTGATTTCTTCCACGGTGTATTGGAACCCGTCGGCGTCGCGCTTTTTCCGGGCAAACGCGCAAAACTGGCAGCTCAGAATGCAGTAATTCGAGTAGTTAATGTAGCGATTGACGATAAAGGAAGCCCGGTTCCCGTTTTTACGACGATTGGCCAGCGTGGCCAAAGCGCCCAAGACGTGCAGATCCTTGGTTTCAAATAAGCGCAAAGCTTCCGACTCATCGATCCGCTGGCCGGCGGCAACTTTGTCCGCCAAATCCCGCCATTCACCCTGTTTTAATATCCAATTCATCGTGTCAGACGGAATCCGGGGAACACCACCTCGGCGACCGTTACCGTAAGAAACACCAGGCTGATGAGCCCGTTCATCCGGAAAAAGGCGTTATTAACCCAATCCAAACTGCGCCGCCGGGCCAGCCAATGCTCTAAGAGCAAACTGCACAAGATAATCAGCAGGCCGATCAAATATGTCATACGGAAACGCAAAAGCAAACCTAGCAGGAATAGCAACCCCCACATGAACAGGTGAGCAAGGAACGCGGCTTTAAGCGCGTTATCCGGCCCCCAAGCCACCACGAGCGAGTGCAAACCGTGCCGGCGGTCGAATTCATAATCTTGAATCGCATAAATAATATCGAAGCCAACCAGCCAAAATACCACCGCCACCGCCAGCAATACTGCCGGCCAGGCCAAAGTCCCCGTCACGGCCAGCCAGGCGCCCAACGGTGCGAAACTCAGCGCAATGCCCAAATAAACATGGGTGTAATCGGTGAACCGCTTGGTCAGCGAGTAAAAACAAATTACAAACAGGGCGACCGGGGACAGGTAATAGCAGGCCTTATTCAGAAAAAACGCGCTAAGAACCAACCCACCGCCACTTAACAGGCAGAGCGTCCACGCGCTGCCCAGCGAGATGGCGCCCGCAGGCAGATGCCGCTGCGCGGTGCGCGGATTTTCGCGATCGAATCGGCGGTCCACAATCCGATTAAAGGCCATGGCGCACGTCCGTGCGCAAACCATGGACGATAAGATGAGCGAAAAAATCCGCCAGCCCGGCCAGCCATGCTCCGGACGCGCGGCCACCACCATCGACGCCAACGCAAAGGGCAAGGCGAACACGGTGTGCGAGATTTTGACGAACTCGGCCCACTTCTTAATGATTAACAGCGGATTCAACATCGGTATTACCCAGGTGGCATCGCCTATTGCGCGGCGGTCCACCGCGACTATTTATGGGTTGGGTTCGCTCAACATTCAACTGTGAACGCAATGCCTCCACTTGGGGCATGGCTTGCCCGGAGTCTTATTCTGGCTCGGCCCCCCAGCGAGTCCCGAGCGTGTGAGCGATGCCCATGTGATCCAACACTCGGGCCACCACCGTGTCGGCCACCGCCTCGACCGTTTGCGGACGCGAATAGAAGGAAGGATTGGCTGGCAGGATTAAGGCCCCAGCCGAAAGCAACAGTTCCATGTTTTTAAGATGCAACAAATGATAGGGAGTTTCCCGGGGCACAAGAATGAGTTTACGGCGTTCCTTTAGGGTCACATCCGCGGCACGCAGCAACACATCGTCACTTATCCCATGCGCGATACGCCCCAAGGTTCCCATGGTGCAAGGGATCACCACCATGACGTCCACCGGGTTAGAGCCGCTCGCAAATGGGGCGTTCATGCTTTTCAGCCCGTGCGTTTTCGCGCCGGCGGGAAGGCGGATGCCGCCGGTCATTTCTTCCCGCGCCACAGCTTCGGCGTATTGGCTCTGGACAACGTGGACCGTATGCGCGCGCGTATCTAACTGATCGAGCAAACGTTGAGCGTAGATCGCTCCGCTGGCCCCGGTGATGGCGATGAGTATTTTCAAAGTAAATCAAACGGCGGCCCCGCAAATCTTGAAGCCTCGCGCGCACGCCCGTCTAGGCTGCGCCGAATGCCGGGCCAGCCTCACTCCCGCCAGCATATCCCGAAATCGGCGTGGGCACAACGTTGTGATGGTGTGTTTGTTGCGCAATTTTTCCTATTGCCGCCGGGCAGCGGGTGTGCGCTAAATAGGCTGACCTCAGCGCGAATCGGTGCCGTTTCGCCCGGAGGAACCATAGGATTACAATGTTTTGGGATCAGGAAATCGAGACACTGCCGAGGCCGGAGCTGGAGCAATTACAACTAAAACGATTGCGGAAAACGGTGCGCAAAGTCGCAAGCGAAACCGTATTTTACCGCCAAAAATTCGCCGAAACCGGTTTCAAGCCCTCGGCCATCAAATCGCTAGCCGATCTGCGCCGCTTGCCTTTTACCACCAGCGCCGATCTGCGGGCCAATTATCCGGATGGCTTACTCATCAAAGGCGGCCATGACTTAATCCGTTTACACACCTCCAGCGGCACCACCGGTAAACCCAAGGCGCTCTTTTTCTCGCGGAAAGACATTGATCAAGCCGCCGAAAATATCGCCCGCTGCCTGACGATGACCGGTCTCGGCAAGCAGGATATCCTGCAAAACATGATGACCTACGGCTTGTTTACCGGTGCCTTGATGGTGCATTACGGCGCCGAAAAGCTGGGCCTTATGGTCATCCCCTCAGGGCCGGGCAACTCCGAGAAACAGTTACTGCTCATGCAGGATTTCCGCACCACCGCTATTCACCTTACCCCCAGTTACGCCCTTTATTTCGCGGATTTTATCGAGAAAAGAGGCGTGGACCCGAGAAAAGACCTCGCTTTACGCAAGGCCTACATCGGCGCGGAACCTTACACCGAGGAAACTCGCCGTAAAATTGAGGCGGCGTTGGGCGTGGAAGTCTATAATTGTTACGGACTTTCCGAAATGAACGGCCCCGGAGTAGCCTTCGAATGCGACGCCAAGCAGGGCATGCACGTTTGGGAAGATAATTACCTTATGGAAATCATCGACCCCCAGACGGGCGAGCCGGTGCCCGATGGCCAAACCGGCGAATTGGTGCTCACTTCCCTGTGCCGGGAAGCCATGCCCATTTTGCGCTATCGCACCCGGGATATCACCGCCATTATCCCCGGCCCCTGCCCCTGCGGCCGTACCCACCGACGCTTGCAACGCATCACGGGCCGCTCGGATGACATGTTGATCGTCCGCGGCGCCAATGTGTATCCGCAACAAATCGAGCGGATCTTGATGAGTATCCCGGGATTAGGCCGAAATTATTTGATTTGCCTGGAGGGACTCGACGAAATGATCGTCAAAGTCGAGCTGTCCGATGCCAGTTTTGACGGCCAAGTCGAACATCTGGTGAAACTCCAAAGTCAAATTACCGAAAAACTTCGGGCGGAAATCTTGGTCAGGCCTAAAGTGGAGTTAGTTATGCCCGGCTCTTTGCCGGCCAGCGAAGGCAAAGCCAAGCGCGTCATCGACAAACGAATCCTTTAAACCAGCGGAACCATCGTCTTATGAGCACCGTTAAATTAGTCGCCGTTTTTTCGGAGAACAAGCCGGGGCAGCTGGAGCGGGTCACCCAGTTGCTCGCCGGCTCCGGGATTAATATCCAATGGGTAACCATCGCCACGTCCGAGACTTTTGGAGTGATCAAGCTGTTGGTCGACCGGTGTGACGCTGCTTTTAACCTATTGAAAGAGAATGGTTTTACCGTTTCCTTGATCGAAGTTTTAGCGGTCGAAGTGCAAGATCAACCAGGCGGATTGCATACGGTGGCGGAGGCCTTGTTGCGCCATCACATCAATATGCAAAACGCCTCGGGTTTTGTTTCGAACAATCGAGCCGTATTGCTAATCGAAGTGAAGGATTTGGAACAAGCCAAGGCGGCGGCGGTAACAGCCAAGTTGCATTTATTGTCGCCGGAAGAAACGTTGCGTCTGTAGCGACAATCCTCCGCTCGCCGAGTAGCCGGGAAAGGGTGCTTTCGGCCCGCGCGACAACGCGTGGTACTGAGGTTATTCGTTTTCTTTGGAGCGCGCTTTCTGAAGTAGTGACATCAGAAATACTACCCCCAAGGAGGTCACCGCAAAGATAATCGAGAATCCCGATTCAAGACCGGAGGTTTCATTCGTTTCCGCCGCCCCTGCATTTATACAAATACTTGCGCTCGTGAGTGCAGGCAATACCCAGTGAGCACAAAATACCCAGGCCAGCTTCATATTTTATTATAATCATGTAATTAGCATCACTCATGCCAACCTGGAAACGGAGGGGACATAAAACGCCATAAGATACTTATATTCAATTATATATAACTTATTAATATTTAAAAATAACCCTAATATTAACAATAATAATAAGTAATAATGTAAAATACTCCGACATCCGACATGACGATAAGTGGAGGCGCCTAAGGGTTAATGCGTATAAGTAGCTTATGCTTAACCTGATGCATATCAGGCTTTCGAAAGTGTAAAATTCCCCGACAATGTCGGGCGTTTAATCCATTCCCAAACAATCCATTGGGTCATCCGCACGAATCCAAAGTTTGGCGGCTTGAGACCTTTGCCAACTGGAATTTCCCGGGAAACGAATACCGGAATAACCCTATTACAGAGAATTGGACGCTCCTGAAACGGGAGCGGTTCCAAACCGACGCAAGGCCTTTGGTTCCGTGGAAACTTATTGGGCTAACTGGAAGAACTCCGCCGTGCCTGAAACCGCACCAGACCAGGAATAATTGCCATCAACCGAAGTGAGATTCGCCTCCCGGGTGGCCCATATCTTGAGGTCGGAACTCGAGCGCACGATAAATTTTTGACCCGCTGCCGCGCTCCATTTCAAGGTGATCGTTTGGCCTGCAACGGTAATCTGGCCAATCTGTACGGGGGCTTGAACCGTCCGGGTGGCGACGATCTGGCCTTTGATATTCAAAACGGTATCTCCTTCCACCAATAATTTCATATAAAACTTCGTATCGATGGGAATCGTAAGTGTTTGGACGCCGCCCGTGGTCGATAGACTCGACTTGGTCGTAACATTGTTGGTGGAAAGGCCGGTCAAGACCACGCTTCCAGAACCAAAGGTCCCCACATTATAATCAAAGACCGCCCCGGAATTCGTCAAAAAACCAAAGCTGAGCGAACCGGAATCGAAGGTGTCGCTGGTTAGGCTTAACGCGGGACTGGTGACATCGAACTGGGTATTACGGAGCGCCGCATAAGCCGTTAGGAATAAGAGCGAGGCTTTGCCCCCAAAATTGCCGGGCGCGCTGCCCGACCCGCCTCCCAAGGCGGGCTGCCAGGTGCCATTGGTGTACAGAATCAGCTGACTTCCCCCCGGAAACTGCAAGAAAGAACCCGCTTGCTCGATGGTGATTTTGCCCCCCACCTGCGTGGTCATACTGCCAGAGGCCTGCTCCTTCGCCGACTGGCCCGCCACGGTGCCCGATAGCGACAGCGAACTCAGGTCGGGATTTACCACAAAAGTGTCGGTGGCCGCCGACAGCGCGTTGGTCATAACCATTGCCACGAAAGCCGCCATCCAGCTAACTCGATAGAAAGGCGTAAATTGCATCATTGTTCTGGATATTAACACACCTTCTAGACCGGATAAAACAAAAATGAGCCCGGTAGAAAATCCACCAAACGGCTCCGCAATAGCCGGTCTGAAGGCAACGATCTTCAAATTGAATGACTAGCCCGCCTGATGTTTGCCAGGCACGGGAACTTCCGGAAAAGGCGTCGGACCTAGCTCGTACTTTTCAGGACCTAAATGTCTATCTGACAGCATCAAAGTATCCCACTCGACTTCTTGGCCGCTATAGGCGGCCTCTCGGCCTAAAATGCCCAGCATGGTGCTTTCCGCCACGTCACGCGCCTCATTCAGCGGTTTGCCCGCGCGAATGCTATTGATCAGGTCCAGATGCTCTTGGCGATATTGGTTGACGTCCTTGCCTTCAAACGACCATCCCGTGCCGTCTTTGAACCAGATCTTATGCGAGCAATTGCTGGTCCCTTTAGTGCCCACCACGCGTTCTTCGACCCGGTCCCGACACCCCTCCATCTGACGGCATTGGCTGTGCATACGTAAGCCATTGGCGTATTCGAATTCGACCGTGAAATGATCGTAGATATTGCCTTGCAGCTTGGGAATGCGCGCTTGGCGTCCGCCGATGGCGTAGGCTTTGACCGGATGCCCGAGCACCCAATTCATGATGTCCAGGTTATGCACATGCTGTTCGACGATATGATCGCCACCGGACCAGGTAAAATAATTCCAATTGCGCAACTGCCATTCCAACTCACTCCATTCCGGCTTGGGCTCGACCACCCAAATGGTGCCGCCATTCCAGTAACAGGACGCGGAAAGGATTTCACCGATCGCTCCATCGCGAATGCGTTTGACCGTTTCCCGGTACGCCAACGAATGGCGGCGCTGCGTGCCCGCCACAATGCCCACACCCTTTTTTCGAGCAATCTCGCCCGCTTCCAACACCAGGCGCACGCCCGGGGCATCCACCGCGCCCGGCTTTTCCATGAACACATTCTTGCCTGCCTCGACCGCCGCTTTCAAATGGATCGGATGGAAATGCGGCGGGGTGCCCAGGATGACGTAGTTGATATCGGAAACCGCGAGCAACTGCTGGTAGGCGTCGAATCCGGTGAAACACAGTTCATCCGGAATATTCATGTTCAAGTTTTTCAGGTTCTTGCGGCAGGCTTCGAGCCGATCTTTAAAAACATCCGCCAACGCGACGATTTTAACGTTTTTCTCGGTAACCTGCGCGTTTGCCGCAACGTCCTCGGTATGGTAGCCCGATTTGGGATAAATCACTTTCGTAGCCGCGCCCAAGGCGTCCAAGGCGGCCCCCGTTCCGCGTCCGCCACAGCCGATCAACCCAATGCGTATCGGATCATCCGGCGCGGCATGGGAGGTAACAACAAAAGGCGCGACGCTGAGGGCGGCGGAGGTCCAGGCTGAGGCCGATAAAAACGAACGCCGCGGCAAGCTTGCCGGGCTCGAAATAGGGCTAGAGTTCATAGGCGCGGTAATGGGTTAATAAAGTTAACTATCATTATTCGCGAACCCGCGTAATAACCAGCAAAATAAACGAAAAACGTGTCCTTACCCACGCATCCTGGAGCCCGTTGGCGCGCGGCTATGCATAGTGCCCGGCGTGGGGCGACGGTCGCACGAAATAACCATGCCGAGCCTCCCTCGCTTTGTTATCACGGGGCATGACGAAACAAAAATGGCGAAGGATCGAGTCCTTCGCCATATTCAAACATTTACCCCGCGCGGTTGGCGCCTGGGTCAAAATAATGATTAGCTCAAGCCTTTGACTTCCCAGCCTTTGCGGTAAGCGCGCCGGACGTATTGGTTGGCTTCCTTCACATTCGTGAATTTCAGCTTGGCGGCGTTCCATTCCAGCACCGTCTTCGGGAACCTCGTGGCCACGCTGCCGAGCAGGACGGCCTCGGTGAGCGGGCCGGAATAATCGAAGTTAGCCGAAGGGATGCCCTTGCCTAAACAGCCATCGACGAATTGATGATAATGATTCACCGAAGGGATACGCGGAATCTTGTAATCGTCAAATTTATCCTCGGGGAACAGGCGCGGCGCGCCGATGTGCGGCAGCAATACGCAGCCCTTGGTGCCGATGAAAATGGAGCCTTGATCGGGCAAGGGAACTTTTTCCAGCAAGGCTTGAATTTCTTTGGGCGGCCGGGCATCCCCGTCATACCAGGTCACTTTAACCTTATCCCCTTCCGTGTATGGAGTGCCTGGGAAAACGTATTCGATGACGGCATCCGTTGCCCAATTCCATTGCGAGGGGGCAGGGCCAAAGGAGGTGACCGAGATGGGCGCCGTGAGCGCCAAAGCTTTGAACACCGGATCGTAAATATGGCAGCCCATGTCGCCGAAGGTGCCCGTGCCAAAATCGAGGCGCTTGCGCCAATTGCCCGGGTGGTAGTATCCATCGCCAATGTAGGGGCGGTCCGCCGCCACTCCGAGCCACAGATCCCAGTTGAACCCTTCCGGCACCGCGTCTTTGCGATTGGGCAACGGCTCCATGTCGCCCCATTTCTTGCTGCTCCAGGTATGAACTTCCTTGATTTTGCCAACGGCGAGATCGCGCACGACTTGTACCGCCTGGCGGTATTCGGCGGCCGAATGAATCTGGATGCCCATTTGGGTGATCAGCTTTTTCTTCCGGGCCACCAGCGTCAACTGGCGCGTCTCATAAATATCATGCGTTAGCGGTTTTTCACCGTAAACATGCTTGCCGCGCTGGAGGGCGGCCATGCCCATGGGGGCATGCATGTGGTCCGGCGTGGAAACATTGACTGAATCGATGTCCTTTTCCTTATCGAGCATCTCCCGCCAATCCTGGTAGATTTTGACGTCGGGAAACTTCGCTTTAACTTCCTTAACGCGATTCAAATCGACTTCCGCCACCGCGATCAATTTCACGGCGGGATGGCTCGCGATTTCGCCCAAGTCCGCCGCCGCTTGGCCGGTGGCGCCGAAGCTCGCGTGCAGAAGCGTCCCGTTTGGGGAAGCGGCAAATAAATTCCGAGTGAAAAAGGGGACCGCCAATGAGGCTAGCCCCGCCACCTTCAAAAAGGATCGGCGGCTTAGTTGGGAGTTTGTTTTCATTTATCGTTTTCTTTTACCCTACCGTACACCCACCCGCGGGCAAAAGCATAAAATTCAACGCGCCACTGTCAGCGTGGTTAGCAGGCCAATTAACGGTATGCTCGCCGGCCCAACTCGCGAAACACGCGCTCACCAGCGCCAGTATCTCCCGAGCCAGTGATTGCCTCGGGCGGGCTTTTCCGGCGAACCAAAAAGATTTGCGTCCAGGACTTGCCCGGAGGTATTATGTCAACCATGAGTGCTGAACAAGTTGACGCAAATCCGAGAAAACGACTGGACCGCCTCGGTAAACTCGTGCTGGACGGCGGGCGGATTAGCCGCGAAGACGCGCTGTGGCTGTTTGATTTGACGGCCGGGCCCGACATTTTGCATTTGATTTCCTGGGCGAATCGGGTGCGGGACCAGTTTCGCGGCAACGCGATCCATTTATGCTCCATCGTAAACGTTAAATCCGGCGGTTGTCCGGAGAACTGTAGCTTTTGCGCCCAATCGGCGGCCTATGAAACCGGCGCGGCCCGGTATGGCTTCATCGAATCCGAACCGGTCTTGAAGGCGGCCGGCGAGGCGCAAGACAATCGCGTCAACGCCTTGGGCATCGTCGCCGCGTGGAAAGGCCTGAACGAAGGCCCCGTGCTGGACGAAGTATGCCAGCGCATCCGCGAGCTGGCCAGCGATGGCAAGACGCGGCCCGACGCGTCTTTAGGCATTATCAAGAGCCAAGCCGTAGCCAACCGGCTGCGGGAAGCCGGCCTGGAATGCTATAATCACAATCTCGAAACTTCGCGCCGATTCTTCCCCGCCATCTGCGGCACGCACACGTACGAGGACCGGATGGATACCTTGCGCTATTTGCGCAACGCGGGCATCAAATTGTGCTGCGGCGGCATTCTCGGCATGGGCGAAACCAACGAGGACCGTTGCGAGTTCGCTTTGGCTTTGCGAGAAATCGATCCGGCGCATGTGCCGTTGAATTTTCTCAATCCCATCCCGGGCACGCCGCTGGAAAAACGGCCATTGCTGCCGCCGATGGAAATCTTCAAGCTCATCGCCTGTTTCCGCCTGCTCCTGCCCCACCAGGAGATCATGGTCGCCGGGGGGCGAGTGGCCAATTTGCGCGACACTCAAGCGTTGATGTTTTTCGCGGGCGCCAGCGGTTTGATGGCTGGCAATTACCTCACGACCACGAATCAGCCCGTCGAGAAGGACCTGCAAATGATCAAGGATCTAGGGTTCGATATCCGTCGGGAGGAACGTTTCGAGCCCAAGCAAGCCTGCCCGGCCTGAACCCCGAGCAACTGCCCGCGACCAAATCCTTGGCTGACAGCCAGCGGGTTCCTTGTTTGAATGCGTAGGCATGGGGTTACCCTATAAAGTAGCGACCTTGATTTATGGCTTCGACACGCGGGACCGCGTGTTGTTAATGCGCCGGACGCAAGAACCCAATCGCGGGCTCTGGAGCCCCTGCGGCGGGAAATTGTGGATGGACGAGGGGGAATCACCCCATGGCTGCGCCTGCCGAGAAGCCCGCGAGGAAACGGGCTTGGATTTTATGCCGGCCGACCTGCACCTAACCGGACTCGTCAGCGAGCATGGTTACGCGGGCACCGCGCATTGGCTGATGTTTTTGTTTGAAGTAAAGCCGCGCCTGAAGGCTTTGCCGCCACCCCATCGAGAGGGTGTTTTCGCCTTTTTTAGCCGCGCGGAGTTGGCCGCCGAAAAGGATCTGCCCGGCACCGATCGCGAGCAAATCTGGCCGCTATTCTGGCGGCATCGGGGCGGCTTTTTCGCGGCGCATTGCCATTGCGAACCCGGCCAAGCAAACCGCTGGTTTTTGGAACAAAGTTCACCCCGACCCTAATTTTCATGGATACCAACGAAGACCCGCCGATTGATTTGCGGAGCGATGAACGCTTTATGGGCGAAGCGTTGCGACAAGCCCTGCGCGCTTACGACGCCGAGGAAGTACCCGTGGGGGCGGTGATCGTCCGCAATGGCCGAATCATTGCCCGCGCCTTCAATCAGGTTGAAATGCTCCACGACGCCACCGCTCACGCGGAAATGCTCGCCATTACCCAAGCGGAAGCCTCGGTGGGCGATTGGCGGCTGAACGAGTGCGTGCTTTATGTGACCAAAGAGCCGTGCCCCATGTGCGCCGGAGCCATGGTGCATGCGCGTTTGGGAAAAGTCGTCTTTGGGGTGGGCGATCCCAAAGCGGGAGCGGCGGGTGGAGCCATGAATTTGCTGCAATTTCCCACCCTGAATCATCGTTGCGAAATTACCAGCGGGGTTAGGGAAGAGGAATGCCGCCGTTTGTTAAAAACTTTTTTTGCGGAACAGCGGAGTAAACCGGTCGAAAACGGGGAAACGGAGCGCCCCCCAGATGAGGCGATAACGAACACCTAGCCCCGCCTTTTTGAACGCGGGACTTGATTAACCTGTTCCTAATTGGCCAGTGGCGCCAAAAAACGCCCGCTTGACCATTAACTCACAGCCAAAAGACAAACCCGCTCATTCTTCTCGTTGCGGGCCATGCCTTGGGCGCGAGGATCATTAACGGGCTTGCCATCCACCAAAAACTGGTACCGATGATGTCCATGATGGAGGGCAATACTGGTAGACCAAGCACCATCCGGCATGTGCTTCATCGGATTGGCTTCGGGCTTCCAATCATTAAAGTCACCGACCACACTCACGGCATTGGCGGGTGTCGGGGCGACGTAGGTGAAGTTGACCACTCGGCTCTGGTTTTTCGCGGAATAGCGTTGGCCAGGTTTGGTCGAGGAATAGGATTCAAGCAATATGTTGTTCATCGACTGCATTTCTATTTACCGTTCCACAATCCTGCATAAACAGGCGGCAAACTTAAATCAGAGCAAAAACTATGCCGATTTTCGGCGTTTTTTGCTCCGGTTACTATATATTATTTATAATAAGCAGCTTAAGAAACAACCATCCCGCTGAACAGCTTTTTATTCACGCCCCGCACCCAGAGTTAGCTGGATTTTCACGCGTGAAAATCGATCCCCCGCGCGCGTAGCACACACCGGATCTGTTCGCGTAAAATCGTCAAACTCGACTCATTCCAGAGCACACAATCCGATTGGGCCATTTTTTGGTGGATGGGCCATTGGGCTCGCAGGCGCTCATCGATGGTTGCTTGAGGCCATCCCCGGCTTAACAATCGCTGTTGCTGGGTAGCGGACGAGCAGGCGACACAAATGACCCAGTCAAATTCAGCCGCCGCGCCGGTTTCGAACAGGAGGGGAATATCCACCACGGCCACCGGACGGTCTTCCGCCGCCCAAACGGCGCACTGGTTTTTCCACGCGGCGCGGATCTTGGGATGTAAAATCGCCTCCAAGCGTTGGCGGGCGGAGGGATCATGGAAAACGCGGCGGCCTAATTCCTCCCGACGCAAATGGCCCTGAACATCGAGGAGGTCGGAACCGAACGCTTGCGTAATCTCCGTCAAGGCGGGCTGGCCGGGCTCGACCAACTGGCGGGCCAATTGGTCCGAATCCACCACGGCGATCCCCCCATCGAATAGGAGGCGGGCAGCGGCGGAT
Source organism: Verrucomicrobia bacterium UBA1319 (assembly GCA_002306985.1). Taxonomy (GTDB): domain Bacteria; phylum Verrucomicrobiota; class Verrucomicrobiia; order Limisphaerales; family UBA1319; genus UBA1319. Next base: position 32,246 of record DBTJ01000181.1, on the reverse strand, counting down.
TTGCCCATGCCCATGCCTCCGGTGAGGCCGATCTTTTTCAAGGCGCAACCACGCGATAGTACCGACTGGTATATTGAGCGGCGTTAGGATCAACGAACTGGATCGTACCATCGGCCGCCGATTTCTGAGTGGCGATTGTAGTCCATTTGATCAAATCGGTGGACGCTTGGATCAGGTAAGTCTGATTGAGCCGTCCTTGAACTTCGATTTGCACGGAGTCTTCGGAAAGGCGATTGGCGGAAACCGTCGCGGCCAAGCTGCCTTGCGGCAAGCTGATGTTATCGACGAATGCGGCGTCCAAGCCGCCGGAAAAGGAGTTGTCCTTTTCATACACCCAGGCGAGGGTGTTCGTGCCTTGCTTGACATCGAAGAAATACGTCAACCAAGCCACTTCGCCAGTCCACTCTTTCAACAGCGCGCCGTTCAAATAAAATTTCAACGCGTCGTAAGGATCTTCGGAGCTGACTCGCAAATCGAACGAAGCCTGGCCCGCCATCGATTTGGTGACAAGGGTCATCTGGCTGTTTTGATTATCGCTAATCGCGCCGGAGCTCGCCGCATACCGGCCTTCGGCCACCGCCGATTGCACCGTCCATTTTTTGTCTCCGGCGAACGACCATCCCGCGTCGGCTTTGAAAGCCCCCGTCTCAAAATCCTCCGTGTAATTCAAGTACCGGAACCGGGCCACGACGTTCTTGTCGCCCGACATCGTGATGGTAACCGGATTATTGGTGGAATTGAGGTCGCCTTCCCAGCGATAAAACACGTAGTTGGGTTGCGTGGCCGCCTCAAGCGTCACTTCCGATCCAGCCGTATAATAACCGGTGGTCGGCGTAACCGTGCCGCCATCGGGGACCGTGATCTTCAGGGTATAGAAGGATTCCGGAGCCTTGGCGATAAAACCGTACTGTAAGCTGACATCCCCGGATGCCCCACCGTAACCATCAACGGCGATATGGTAGACCACGTTGGAAGTCACATAGCATTGTAAGTAACTATAGCGGCTGCCTTGAAAAGCATCAGCATTGGCGCCAACTAAGGTTAGATTGCCGACATCATCACCGGTATAAACCGCCAAGAGGGTATAAAAAGAGGAATTGCTCGTGCTCAAGGTAAGCACGCCATTGTCTGGAGGTTGAAAATGATACCAGATCGAATGCCCGCCCTCATTGCCCGCGTGATTCGGCTCGCCCGCTTCCTTGGTGGCCCGCCCGTTAATGGCGGACAACTCACCCGCGGTGTCGGTAATTTCTATGGAACTGCTGAACAGGTCGTTCGTCGGATTCATGAAGATCACGGAAATGGTGTTACTCGGCCCGTAGTTACCGACGTAATCCATGGCGTAAGCGGTGACGGCGTTGGTGCCGGCCGGCAAAGTCAGGAGTTTAGTCCAACTGGAACTGGACCCCGCCAACACCGGAGTGCCACCGTTGACTTGCAGGTAAACTTTGCTCACGCCGGATTGCGCTCCGGCAGGCTCGGCGGCGGTGCCAACGAACGTTACTTGCTCGGCGGTGGCGACCCCGCCATCTTTTGGAAAACTAATTTTAACCGTCGGGCCATTGGTATCGGGCAACGCCCCCGGGGCAACCCGCAGACGAATGGTGCCTTGGCTCGTCAAATTAGTATCCGGACTGGCGATCGCAATGCGATAGGTTTTGCCGGCTTCCGCGGCAAACTGCACATAGGCCGGAAGTTTGGTGCTGTTGGCGGCGGCCACCGACACCAAATTACTGAGCGCGGTGCCGGTGTAGACCGAAAGAAGGGGTTTGAAAGAGGACCCCGCCAAGTCGATCAAGACACTGGTCGTTGTCGGCGAAGACCACATCCACCATACTGAAGCCGCCGAAACGGTGCCCCCGCCATGAATGGGTTCTCCCGATTCGGTCGCCGCGTAATTGTTGCTGATGGCTAAGCTGTTGGCCGGATCGAATGTCGTATAGGTGGTGAAGGTCCCGCCAACCGGATCGATTTTGAAGGAATTGGTGAACTTATCGTTCACCGGGCGCGGATAAATTTTGTAGGCGATCTTGGCGGAGGTGGAAAACGGCGTTTGGACCGATTCCCCCGAATCGTTAGTCGAGGTAAGATCGGTGCCTTTGATGCTAAAGGTAACGGTGACATTCAAAGCCACCTTCGTGGACGGGGCGATGAAATTTCCGCTATAAGTGGCATCGTTCGCCTTGGCGTCGGGAGCGGCGCCGCCATCCAGCAATGAAACGCTATTGGTGGCCAACCAAGTGGCCGTGATGTTAAGATTGGTGAAATTCTGCGTGACGACGGTGTTAGTGGTCGTGCCATCGTCACTGACCACCGTATTGGTGACCGTCAGGTTGGAAATAACAGCGGTCAACAGGTTGGTCGTTTCCGTAACCATCACCGTGTCCGCAACCGGTTTGATCGTGTACTTAATTGCTGTCGCGGACTGCGCCACGGTTGCCGCGAGGCAACTGACCAGGGTGACCAAGAGTATCTTCAACTTTGCCATACGCATTCTACAGTTTTGCGCCGCGGAGATTTTTCAGCTGAAATTAGAGCCAAAAATAAAGGAAATACCGCGCCACGTGTTCACTATCTTCACAAAACAGGCATGCCAGGGCAATACTAATATTCATGGAAACGACGCTTCCGGATTGGCTGGCATTGCGCATTTCCGGAAAATATCCTACTTTGCCACTTCCGGCGGCACGCCGCGGGAATGAACACGATATGAATCTGGCCGAACAAATGAACCGCCTAGCCCGGCAAGCTAAGGCGGCCTCGCGCGCGCTGGCGGCCTTGCCCGCCGCCGATAAAAACGCGGTTTTGCTAGCCATGGCCAACGCCTTGGAAGCGCATAAATCGCGTTTGATGGAAGCCAACGCCAAGGATTTGGCGGCCGGCCAAAAGAGCGGCTTATCCAGCGCCATGCTCGACCGGCTCAAACTCGATGAAAAGCGGATCGCCGCCATGGCTCGCGGATTGCGCGAAGTCGCCGCGTTACCCGATCCGGCGGGTAGAGTGCTGGCCGAACGCCAGCGTCCCAACGGTCTCTTACTCCGAAAAATCGCCACTCCCATTGGGGTTATCGTCATCATCTTCGAATCCCGGCCCAACGTTTCCGCCGATGCCGCCAGTTTATGCTTTAAGGCGGGCAACGCCACCATCTTGCGCGGCGGCAAGGAGGCGCTAGCCTCGAATCAAATCATCGTGGAAACCATGATCGCGGCGGCGCAACAAGCGTGCCCTCGTTTCCCCGAACACGCCATCCAAGTCGTGCCCACCATTGATCGCGACGCCATCCGCGAACTACTCGCCTTGACACAGTACGTGGATCTTTGCATCCCCCGAGGCGGCGAGGGTTTGATTCGCGCGGTCACGGAATGCTCCAAGGTGCCCGTGATCAAACATTACAAAGGGGTTTGCCACGTTTATGTGGATGAATCCGCGGATTTTGCCATGGCGGAAGAAATTATCGTTAACGCCAAAGTCCAGCGACCAGGCGTTTGCAATGCCATGGAGACGCTGCTCGTTGATCGAGCGCTCGCCCCGACATTCCTCCCCGTGATTGCGCGACGGCTAGCGGATTGCCAAGTCGAGTTACGCGTCGATGAGGCCGCTCGCGCCCAGCTTCCCGCCGATTATCCCAAACTTAAAGTTGCGACCGAAGCGGATTGGTATGCCGAGTATCTGGATTTAATCCTAGCGGTCCGGGTAGTGGACGGGGTTGGCGCCGCCATCGAGCATATCAATCAATATGGCTCGGGGCATTCCGAAGCCATCATCACCCAAAACCAGTCGCGAGCGGACCAGTTTCTGGCGGAAGTGGATTCCGCCACGGTTTACTGGAATGCGTCAACCCGATTCACCGATGGAGGGGAATTTGGCATGGGCGCGGAAATTGGGATCAGCACCGACAAAATCGGGGCTCGCGGTCCCATGGGTTTGGAAGAACTCACCACATATAAGTGGATCGGCATCGGGTCCGGCCAGATCCGGAAATAATTGCCGGCTTTACCCGCCCGGTTAATGGTGTCTGGAATTATTTATCGGGTTGTCCTGTTTTGGTCCACTCACTTGCCCTGCAATCCGTTAAAACCCCCAAAAAGACGGCTCAAACGCGCCACAGTCGGGGACAAAAACCATGGCATACCGCTTGCTTCCCTTAGCCATTCGGATCTGGAGGAAACACGGGCGGCTCAGGGCTGCCTTAACGGAATTTCGTGCTTACTTAAAAACTAAATATCCTAATTTTAGCGTCGGCAAAAAAAACCTGTTCGGCCCGGCCACACGGGTGAAACAACTGGGGCTCGCCCGCTAAAAAGGAAGGATGAAGATGCGCAAACAATTTGGCCGAGGCCAAGGTTTTACACTCATAGAAATCATGATCGTGGTCAGCATCGTCGCGATGCTGGCGTCGATTGCGATTCCTAAATATATTCAAGCGCAAGCCAGCGCCCAGAAATCCGCCTGCATAAACAATTTGAAGCAAATTGATGGGGCCATTCAGCAGTGGGCGATGGACTATAAAAAGCAATCCAACGACAGCGTGCCCGAGCCGGCCATCGTGGTGTATTTAAAAAACAATTGCATGCCCGAAGAGCCCGCCGGAGGGCAGTATAAACTAAATACGGTCATGGATACCCCTCTTTGCACGATCGGCACCGTTTTAGGTCACACCTTTTAACACGGCTGAACCGTCAAAAAGTTGGCGTCAGATTCCATTGCCAAGGTTACCCGCCCCACTACGGCGGGAACCAGGCAAAATCCACCGGGAGTCAAACGCACGCTTTCCTCTCCGCCATGTACCCGCAAATAACCGGATGATACTCCGACAATGAGCGGTTGCTGGCAGGCAAACCGGTAACTTTCACCCGCTCGGGCTCGCCAAGCATCGACGGAAAACAGCGGGTCTTTAACCAAAGATCGGCTCTCCATGGGCAGGCTACCGCCATGCCTGCCTTTTTGAATTTCCGGTTCAAAATCGTTGAAATCAATGCTCGCCATGGCTTGCTCGATATGGAGTTCCCTGGGTTTCCCATCCAGCCCAGTACGATTCCAATCAAACACCCGGTAGGTAGTGTCCGAGTTTTGCTGGATTTCAAATAAGACCAGCCCGGCCCCTAGAGCATGAATACGCCCGCTAGGTAAAAATATGGAATCATCCAGCTCGACGGGTTGCCGATGGATGCAATCCGCCACTGTACCTTGGGCCATTTTCTGGGCGAACTCTTCCCTGCCAACCCCTTTCTTAAGCCCGATATAAACCTCCGAGCCGGGCGCGGATTCCGTGATATACCACATCTCCGTTTTGGGTTCCCCCCCCAACTGACTGGCGACAGCGGCCGGTGGATGTACTTGAACCGAAAGTACTTGTTGCGCATCCAGTATCTTTATCAAGAGGGGGAAACGCGCCACATCCCGCCCTTGACCTAAGAGCTCCCGGCGGTGATTCTCCATAACCCAATGCAGATCCTTGCCAGCTAAGGGGCCATTTAAAATCACGCTAGAGGCTTCCGGCCGGTCTGTGATTTCCCAAGATTCGCCGATGGGCACCGAAGGGGGCAATGCCTTGTGATAAGTTGTTTCCAAGCGGCGCCCGCCCCAAACGCGTTCTTTGAAGATGGGCTGGAAAATCATTGGGTATAACATGGCGGGACGGTAATTGGGACGTTTAAATGACAGTGGCTGGCAAAGGTTGGGGTTCCACGGCGCTTACTGGAGGTTTTTCTAGAAAATGGCCATAGGCTCGATATTTTTCGTATCGCAATTTTAAGCGAGTTTCGTCCTTGAACGCGGCAACCTCATCTAAATGAAGCGTAATTTGCGCCTTCAAAGACGCGGCCGCTCCCTCAGGATCATTGTGCGCTCCCCCGATGGGTTCCGAGACCACCCCATCGACCAAGCCTAAGGCATGCAGATCTTTTGGCGTAATCTTCAAAGCTTCAGCGGCTTTGGCGGCTGCCGCTCGGTCTTTCCAAAGCACGGCCGCGCAGCCTTCGGGACTGATCACCGAGTAGTACGCATTTTCCATGATCAATACCCGATCCGCCACACCGATTCCCAAAGCCCCTCCCGAGCCTCCTTCACCAATCACAACGGCGATAATCGGGACGTTTAAAAGGACCATTTCACGCAAATTGACCGCGATGGCCTCGGCAATATGGCGTTCTTCAGCGCCAATACCGGGATAAGCGCCAGCGGTATCGATCAACGTGATAATGGGCAAACGGAACTTATCTGCTAACCTCATCAACCGCAAAGCTTTGCGATATCCTTCAGGATGCGCAGAACCAAAATTACGCAAGATGTTTTCCTTAGTGTCTCGGCCTTTTTGCGTACCCATCACCATGACCTTGCGCTGATCCAAATAGGCGAATCCGCCCACCACGGCGTGGTCGTCCGCATAAAGCCGGTCACCATGCAATTCGGAAAAACCGTTAAAAACCGTTTTAAGATAATCGATCGTGTAGGGACGCCGAGGATGTCTCGCTAGCTGAACTCGCTGCCACGGAGTTAATTCCGAGTATATTTGTTTGCGAGTTTCTTCAATTTTTTCCTCAATCCGCCGAATTTCCTCATCCAGCTTTATGTCGATGTCATTCGCCGCTGGATGTTTTTTCAGTTCTTCGAGTTTCCGCTGTAGTTCGATGATCGGCTTCTCGAAATCAAGCTGATGTTTCATGCTGGCGTCATTTTAAAAGGTTTTAGGCACCGGTGCAATGCCGAAAAAGTCCGGCTCCTGAGAGCTAGACTTGGGGCACATCCGTAAAAACCCTTGTATGTGCCCGGCTGTGAATCACCTTGGCTAAGGGCGTACGACCTTCATTGGATAAGGATTCTTTCAGCGCGTCCGCCTTTCCCGCCCCGGAAGCCAGTACCCATACTTCATGGGCGCACTTCAGCATTGGGTAAGAAAGGGTGATTCGCTTGAATGGAGGCTTGGGGCCCGCAATCGGGTAAAAAACGGGGCTTTGTTCGGGAGTTTGCAAAGTTGCCCCTGGAAATAGGGAGGCCACGTGGCCATCTTCACCCATGCCCAAAAACACATAATCCAATACTGGCAATCCAGCGGAAAATGAAGACGCAATCCGCCGCAACTCCTGTTCCGCCTCCTGGGCAGCCCAAGCCGGATCGCATTCCCCCCGGATCCGATGGATCTGGGTCATCGGGAAACTCAGCGGTTGCAGAAAACTCTCCCAAGCGAGCCGGTAATTACTTTCCGGATCATCGGGGGGCACACACCGTTCATCGGCCCAGAAAATATGGACTCGCGATCGGAGCGAGGGCTGTGATTTGAGGTTCTCGGTGAGAGCTAACAAGAAAAACTTGGCCACCCGTCCCCCGGATAAAGCGAGGCAAAAAAGCTTACGCTCCGGTTGGCGCGCCAATTCGCCAACCCACAGCGCGGCGGTGTCGCGCGCCAAAAGCTCTGGGCTTTCAAATCGTTGGATGGAGATTTGCATGCGGACGGACCCAAGCGGAAAGATAATAAAAGACCGGCTGGCGGTGTTTCATGAAACGGGTCCAACCTCCCGCGTAGTTCCGGGATCTCCCCGGATACCATGCCGCCAGCCGGAAAATCTACCTCAACTCTTTCGACAGAACACCTTGGCTAATGTTCAACGCTTCCACTATATATTCATATGGTTCGCCAGGTAAAGCAAATGAATTTTAAGCTCTCTGCCGCGTTTTTGGCTTGTGAAAGCGGGTCCGCACCCGCTACACCTCGGGCATTGTGCCTGAATTCCCGGGGCGCTGGCAACTCCAACCGTGCAATATGATCGCCAAATTAAACAACCCGCTTCACGTCCCGTCCACAGCCGGGACGTTAAGAGCGCTGCTAGAGCGGCCCGGCCCCTTACTGGCGCTGGCCCCCATGCAGGACGTCACCGACCACGCTTTTATGTCGGTGTTCCAAGCCTATGGCGGGGCTGATTTTTACGTGACCGAGTATTTTCGCGTGCATTCAGCTTCTACCTTACGCCGGAACATCCTGCGTTGCATCACCGAAAATCCAACGGGGCAACCCGTAATCGCGCAACTCGCCGGGCGCGACCTCCCCGCCATTACGAGAACCGCGTGCGATCTTCAACGTTATCCCATTGGAGCGGTGGATTTTAACTTGGGTTGCCCCGCGCCCATCGTTTGCCGCAAGCGGGCCGGGGGCGCGTTATTGCGCGAATTGGATTTGGTGGATGCCATTTTAGGCGCTTTGCGGGAATGTGTGACGGTGCCCCTGACCGTAAAAACCCGCATCGGCTACGAGGACCCAAAAGAATTTCCGCGCTTGCTGGCCATTTTTGCCAAACACCACCTCGATATGGTCGTCGTCCATGGCCGCACGGTTCGGCAATTGTATGGCGGGCAAGTGCGCTATGATTGCATCGCCGAAGCGGTGCGAACGCTGACCTGCCCGGTAATTGCCAATGGCGATATCGATAGTCCGCGCAAAGCGCTCGACATTCTAAGGCAGACGGGTGCCCGAGGAATCATGATGGGCCGGGCCGCCGTCCGTAACCCTTGGCTTTTCCATCAAATCCGGCAACGGTTGAACGCAGAGGCAATCACCTGCCCCACCGGCCGCGAAGTGGGGGGGTACTTGAAGCGGTTGTTCACCGCCACCAGCCCGACGCATCTTTCCGCCCGAGACCAAGTGGACAAGTTTAAAAAATACCTTAATTTTATCGGACCCGGGCTGCCTAACGCCCCCCTGTTTCTGCATGATGCCCGCCGCCTGACGACGGTGGAGGATTTGGACGCGCTGGTGCAAAAATATCTCGCCCATGACGAGCCTTTGCGGTTGGAACCCTTCAAATGAAGGTTGCCCATGGAATGGGGCCGAGCCCGCGCGTTCGGCCAAGCCACGAGGCCCAGCGGTCACATACAGCATTTTCTCGATGCCGTTTATCGGGGGTTTACCGGTTTTAGGTGGCCGCGCGAATAAATATGATGACGCAAGGCGTGATTTCTGGCACACCAGCCCCATGCGAATGCTCGGCTGGGGGGCTTGCGCGGTTCGTTTTCGTAAGGCGGCGGGCCACTGAAGCGTTAAAGCTCCAATAACAGCCAAAGACTATTATATTAACATGGAAAAAACCACAGATATCAACCAAGTCGTCGCGGTTATCAAAACCGCCGGCGGCGAAATGACCCTGGAATTCTGGCCGGATGTGGCCCCTAAAACCGTCGCTAATTTCGTCAAGCTCGCCCAATCCGGATTTTATGATGGCACCGCTTTCCATCGCATCATCAAGGGTTTCATGATCCAGGGCGGCGATCCCTTGAGCAAAGACGCGGATAATCCCTTGGTGGGCACCGGCGGCCCGGGGTACAAGGTAAAAGCTGAATTCAACCCGCGACCGCACGTGCGCGGGGTCATCTCCATGGCCCGCTCGAATGACCCGGATTCGGCCGGTTCCCAGTTCTTTATTTGCCTGGGCGACGCCCATTTTCTGGATGGCAAATACACCGCCTTCGGAAAACTCATCCAGGGCGACGACGTGCTTGAGCAATTGGGCAACACCCCGGTCGGCTCCAACGGCTCCGAACGCAGCAAACCCGTGAATCGCGCGGCGGTTGAAAGCATCCGCATCGTGCCCAAGGCGGCGAAATAAAGCCCCGGCCGTCGTCTCGCCACATGATGGACGAAGCCGCCAATCCGCCCCCGACGCCAGCCATCGAACAACTGGCCGCGTTGCTGGCGTCCATGGGTTGCCCGGCTGAAAAAACGCGGGCGATGGCGTTCATGCTTGATAAGCGGGCGCGCCAATTGGCCGAACAAAAAGGCCGCCCTTACGAAGCGGCCCTGTTGCATCTGTTAAACCTCATGCGACAGGGCTGGTCCGCCCAAGAAAAAGGTTGCCCATGATCCACCCCTGGCCAAAAGAAAGCTCCCGTCTACTAGGCGATTACCGCATTTTTTCGATTTTTTCGGAAACGAAACGCTCCCCGCGCACCGGGCAAGCGCATGATTTTTTTGTCATCAACACCGTCGATTGGGTCAACGTGATCGCCCTGACGCCGCGCCATGAACTCGTGATGGTGGAACAATTCCGGCACGGCACGGGCACGGTGGAATTGGAAATCCCCGGCGGCATGATCGACGCGCACGATGCCTCGCCACTGGCCGCCGGCCTACGAGAGTTACGCGAGGAAACCGGCTACGAAAGCGCCCAGGCGGAGATGTTGGGCAAGGTTTATCCCAATCCGGCCATCATGAACAATACTTGCCACACCGTCTTGGCGCGGGATTGCGAACTCAAAAGCCCGGTGGCCTGGGACGCCGGCGAAGATATGGCCACCCGCTTGGTGCCCGCCGCCGATATCCCGCAACTAGTAGCCACCGGAATAATCCGGCATTCGTTAGTGGTGGTCGCCTTATACTATTTTGAGCTTTGGCGGCGCGAGGGTAACAAGGCATGAAGGGAACCTATAAAAACCGCGTTTGATGGCCCCGCCTCGCGGGCCGTTTCCACCGCCGAATGTTGCCCGCGTAATTTCCTCATTCCTATTAACCCACAAATCTTTGCGCCGGTGTTTTGGCGCATCCAACCCGGTTTGGCGTAAGTGCCGTAACGAGCGGCCAATCCGCCTCTATTTTCCTCGCCACACACCCCGCCGCCACCACGACTATCGGGCTATAAAATGACGCTTTAGTTTGCGCCTTGGGTTAGCCGGGGCGTTTATGAACCTCCACCAACGCGAAATAAAAGGTTTTTTGAAACCGAAAAGGGGGGTCCCGCGTCTATTAGGATGACAATATTGACGAAAAACGAGAATTGACGCACTATATAAGCGCATGCGAGTTCATCACCTCATTTCCAGTTTCTGCGCCGGAGCCTTGATGGTAACGGCGGCGGAGCCAGCGGCCACTAACAAACGCCAACTTTCCTTGCAGGATTGTTTTAAGATGGCGCTGGAGCGCAACTTGGATGTGCAGATCGAGCGGTTGAATCCGGAGATCGCCAAGTACAACGTCTCCTATGCCTATGCCGGGTACGATCCGTCGTTAAGTTTGAGCGGCAAACACAATAACAGCCTTTCGCCCTCCGGTTACGATGAACAACTGGGTTATGCCTACGGTGGATCAAAGACCGATGCCAATTCGTTCAACGCCAGCGTGGGCGGCGTGCTGCCCACAGGCTTGAGCTACTCGCTCGGCGGCAATACGGTGGATTCCTACGGCTTTAACTCCACCGCCGGCGGCCAGTTCCCCTATGAACAAAGCACCGCTTCCGCGGGTATTACGCTGACGCAACCCTTATTGAAAAATGCCTGGACCGACGCGACGCGGACCACCATTCAAATTAGCAAGAAATCGCTCAAAGCCTCGGAGCATACCTTGCGCAACCAAGTGATCACCACGGTTTCCACAGTGGAACAAGCCTACTACGATCTGGTCTTCGATTTTGAAAACATCAAAGTGCAAGAGGAAGCGCTCCAGCTCTCCAAACAATTGCTCAAAGACAATCAAAACAAGGTGAAAGTCGGCGTGCTGGCGCCTTTGGATGAAAAGCAGGCGCAATCGCAAGTCGCCTCCAGCGAGGCTTCGCTTTTGACCGCGCGACTGACCTTGGCCACTCAACAAAACACGCTCAAGCAACTGATCCACGACAAATTTTCGAGTTGGGACCAAGTGGAAATCGTGCCGACCACCGACATGAAGGCCATTCCCCAAGCGTTCAGCATCCAAGATAGCTGGCACAAAGGATTGACGCAGCGGCCGGACTTGCTGGAATACCGGGTGGAACTCGAAAAGCAGGACATTACCTTGCGTTACCAACGCAACCAATTGTGGCCCGAGTTGGACTTGGTGGGTAGTTATGGGCAAATGGGTAGCGGCGTGGAATTCAGCGACTCCCTCGGCGGCGTGCGACAATCCGACAGCCCCTATTATTCGTATGGCGCGCAAATGGTGATTCCCCTCAGTAATAAAGGTGCGCGCACCAACTACAAAATCGGCAAGGCGCAAAAACAGCAGATGCTGCTCCGCTTGAAAAAGCTGGAGGAAGGAGTGATGGTGCAAATCGACAGCGCGGTGAAACGAGCCCAAACCTCGCTGCAACTCATCGATGCCACGCGCGAAGCCCGCAAGTACGCCGAAGCGGCCTTGGATGCCGAGCAAAAGAAACTCGAAAGCGGTAAGAGCACGCCCTTCGTGGTGCTGCAGTTACAACGTGATTTGACTTCCGCCCGTTCGGCGGAAATTTCGGCGGTGACGGACTACAACAAAGCGCTTTCGCAGTTATCCGTGGCCGAGGGTTCCACGCTGGATCGACATAACCTCAGCGTCGTGGTTAAATAACCCCCCCCTGCCCTTCAAGTTTTTCTCGCCCGGCGGAAAGCGCAAGCCTTCCGCCGGTTTGCATTCCGGCCCGCCTCCGGTATCTTGCCTGCCATGACTTTAGCGGCGGATGAAAAGATACGCTACGCCCGGCATTTGGTGCTCCCCGAAGTCGGCCGGGCCGGCCAGGAAAAACTTCAGCGCGCCCAGGTGCTGTGCGTCGGCGCTGGGGGGCTGGGCTCCTCCCTTCTAATGTACTTGGCGGCGGCCGGCATCGGCCGGATTGGGATTGTCGATTTCGACACGGTGGACGTCTCGAACCTACAGCGCCAGATCATCCATGGGACCGCCGAAGTGGGCCGCTTGAAAGTGGAGTCCGCGCGCGACGCCATCCATCGCCTAAACCCGCGTGTGGCGGTAACGGTATATCCCGCGCGTCTCGAACGTAAAAATGCGCTGGAAATCCTCGCCCCCTACGATATTGCGGCCGATGGCAGCGACAATTTCCCCACTCGCTACTTGTTGAACGACGCTTGCGTGCTGCTTAAAAAACCCTATGTTTACGGCTCGATCTTCCAGTTTGAGGGCCAGGCGAGCTTCTTTGCCCCCACGCTCCAAGGCCCCTGTTACCGCTGCCTCTTCCCGGAACCCCCGCCGCCGGGCACGGTGCCGAGTTGCGCCGAAGGCGGGGTGTTGGGCGTCTTGCCGGGAATCATCGGCTGCATCCAGGCCGCGGAAATCATCAAATACCTCCTGGGGCTGGGCGATTTATTGCTGAACCGTCTGCTCACCTTCGATGCGCGGGCCATGAAATTCCGGGAACTCAAACTGCGCCCAGATCCGCATTGCCCGCTCTGCGGCGAATCCCGCGCGCAAACACAACTCATCGATTACGACGCCTTTTGCGGCGCGCGCCCGGCCACGCCAACCGCCGAAGCCGATGAAGTCAGCGCCCGGCAAATGCATGAAGCCCTGCTAAATCCCACCCCCCTGCTCCAGATCATCGATATTCGGGAAGACAGTGAATATGCCTCCCGCCATCTGGCGGGCGTCCGGCATCTGCCTTTAAGCCAGTTGGCCGCCCGACATCAGGAATTGGACCCGCAACAAACGCTCTACCTCCATTGCCAGCATGGCGTTCGTTCCCTGCACGCGCTGGCAATGCTGCGCGAATGGGGGTACCCACACGTAAAAAGCGTGCGCGGCGGGCTAGCGGCGTACCTGGATGAATTCGGAAACCAGCCGGGTTGAAGACCGGGCTGGCGGCCTTTTAGTCAAGCGGGCTTGACCCCGTTTTTCGCGTGCAACACCCGCACCGCTTTGCCCTCGCTCCGAGCCAACGTGCCCGGCGGAAAGATATCTCCCTTGGGACTGAACCCGAGTTTTTCCTTCAGGTGCTTTTCCACCATGAAACCGGTGACGCCGGACTGCGCCTCCACGTTCACACGCAAATCTTTCACCCCGTCGACTTCTTCGACAATCATCTGGTAGTGCGAAAGCACGCCGGGGATTTCCATCAGCGCTTGCTCCACCTGACGAGGCCAGAAATTCACGCCTTTAATGATCAGCATATCGTCCACCCGGCCGGTGATCCGGTCGATGCGCAGGCTGGTGCGGCCGCATTCGCATTTCTGTCGCGATAAAATGCGGGTCAAATCGCCGGTGCGGAACCGGAGGATGGGCACCGCTTGCCGATTGAGCGAGGTGAACACGACCTCGCCGGACTGGCCGTCGGGGACGGTTTGCCCAGTCACCGGATCGAGGATCTCGACGATGTATTGGTCCTCCCACACGTGAATGCCGCAATGGCAGTGGCAATCCATGCCCGTGGTGCCCACGCCGCCGGTCTCGGTCATGCCGTA
>DBTJ01000181.1:3719-17873 GCA_002306985.1 Verrucomicrobia bacterium UBA1319 | reverse complement strand
CGCCGCCGGTCTCGGTCATGCCGTAAATATCGAACGCCTCGATCCCGAGGCCGTTTTGAATGCGTTCGCGCATGCTGTCGGAAAAGGATTCCGCGCCAAAGACGCCCACTTTCAAGGACGGGATCTGCGCCTTGTGCTCCTGCAAGACTTCCATGATCCGGATGCCGTAGGAGACCACTCCCATCAGGCCTTTCACCTTGAAATCATTCATCATTTTGATTTGGCGCCCGGTGTTGCCCGACCCGGTGGGGATGATGAATTGGCCCGCCTTGCGAGCCCCGTGGTAAAAGCCGAACCCGCCGTTGAACAATCCGAAAGAGGGCGTAATTTGAATGGGGTCGCTCTCCTGCAACCCAGCCATGCGGTAACACCGCGCCATGCATTCCGCCCATTGGTCAAGGTCCGCCGCCGTGTAAAGCATCGGCACGGGCGACCCGGTGGATCCGGAACTCATGTGGAGCTCTCTTATCTGGCTGGGCTCGACACAGAGCAGACCCGTGGGATAATTAAGCCGGAAATCTTCCTTGTTGATCGTGGGAAACCGGCGCAAATCCTCGAGTATTTCGAGATCGGCGGGCTTCAAACCCGCGGCGGCGATTTTCTGGCGATAAAAAGCGTTTTTTTCGTAGGCCTGCTTGATCATCGCGCGCAATCGGCTCAATTGACAGGCGGCCAGTTCGTCCCGAGACATCGTCTCGGCCTTAGAATTCCAATACTTGTCCATGGAAAGATGTTGTTGCCGCCCAGTAGAGTACCGCTCCGCCGGAGATTGTGTCAACTATGCCGAAGCAAGTCCCTCCGCGCAATAAACTAACTTCGCCATTGAATTTGTGCTTGTCCTCGGCGTTGGGCTCATGCATAAAGTGACGCCCTATGAAAGTCGAATTTTACGGACACGTCCGTCAGTACAAAAACATACAAAAAGAAATCGACGCCAACATGCAAGAAGTGATGTTGAGCGGCCAATACGTGCAAGGTCCCATGCTGAAACGCTTCGAGGCCGAATTCGCCAAGTATAGCGGCACTAAGCACGCTATCGGCACGGCGAACGGCACGGATGCCATTTGGCTGGCCCTCATGGCCTTGGGCATTGGCCCCGGCGATGAAGTCATCACCCACCCCAACACCTTTTTTGCCACCGCGGAAGCGATCTGGATCACCGGCGCCACCGCTGTGTTTGTCGATTGCGATCCGGTCACCAAGTGTATCGACGCGAGCAAAATCGAAGCCGCGATCACGCCGAAGACCAAAGCCATCGCTCCGGTCCACCTGTACGGCCAGTGCGCGGATATGGTTGCCATCAAGAAAATCGCCGACAAACATCACCTCAAGATTGTCGAAGATAACGCGCAATCCATCGGCGCGCATGGCAAGGGCTTCAAAATCGGCGAATTGAGCGATGCCGCGAGCACCAGCTTCATCATCCAGAAAAACTTGGGCACCTTCGGCGACAGCGGCGCGCTCGTCACGAATAACTCCGAGATCGACGCCAAAGTGCGCCTCCTGCGCAACCACGGCTCCGGCGCCCGCAACGTGCACAGCTTCGGCTTCAACAGCCGCTTGGACGACCTGCACGCGGGAGTGCTGAGCGCCAAGCTCAAACATATCGACGCCTGGAATGACCTGCGCCGTAAATGGGCAGCCTGCTATACCGCCGGCTTAAAGGGCGCCAAATCGTTCACCCTACCGACGGAACTCCCCGGCTATCGCCATGTGTTCCATCTGTATGCGATCGAGGTCAAGAAACCCGCGTTGCGCGACAACTTGGTGGAATTCCTCGTCAAGAACGGGATCGATGCCAAGACGCACTACTCCATCGCGATCCACAAGCAAAAGGGGTATCCTTGGGGCAAAGGCGCTCGCATCGTGGGCTCGGTGGACCATGCCGAAACCAACGCCGCCACCTGCGTCAGCTTGCCGATGTTCCCTGAACTCAAGCAAGAAGAAGTCGATTACGTGATCGCCAAGACACTGGAATGGGACAAAGCGCAGGCCTAATCGGCGGCGGTTCGTTCATTTCTTAGTTGAGAATCTAAATGCTGGGGGCTGGAACAACCCGTTCCGGCCCCCGGCCTGGTTTTTACCCTTTCGTTTTAATTCCTCCAATCATATGAGCAAATATTCGGTTCTCGTTGTGGGCATGGGCAAACGCGGCATGCATCACGCCACGACTTTTAACGCCAATCCTAAGTTCCAAGTCGCCGGCATCTGCGATATCGATCCCGCGCGCCTGGACGCCGCCGCCGCCAAACTCGGCAATCCCCAAAAAGGCACCGATGTCGCCGCTTTGGCCAAAGCCGTGAAACCGGATGTGTTTTGCTTTTGCACCCTGCCGAATCTCCGCACCCCGATGATCAAGGCGGCCATTGACAGCGGCGCTAAATTGATCGCTTTCGAGAAGCCGGTGGCGCTCACCAGCGCGGAACTTTTCACCGTGCGCGACCTCATCCGCAAAGCCGGGGTCAAAGCGGTGGTCAGCCACCAGCACCGCTACGGCACCCATTATCGCAAGGTCAAAGAGATTATCGCCAGCGGCGCGCTGGGTCGCGTGCATACCGTGTACGGCACCGCCACGGGCTGGATGACGCACATGCTCTCCCACTTGATCGATTACACCTGCTGGTTCAACGATTACACCGGCGCCTCCTGGGCTATGGGTCAAGCTGCGGGCCGCGTCAAGCTGGCCGACAACCACCCCTCGCCCGATTACATCGGCGGATTCGTCCAATTCTCCAACGGCGTGCGCGGCGTGTATGAGTGCGGCGCGGGCGCTCCCGATGTGCCGGAAGCTTCGCGATGGTGGGGCAAATGCCGCATGGGAGCCCAAGGCTCGGAAGGGTTTGCCGAAGTCTTCACCAACGGCGGCTGGCGCTCGCTCACCAAGAGCGGCGGCTACCAAACCGGCGAAGGCGTCATGAATTACGAAAACGACATGCCTCCCTACATCCAGGAAATGGCCGATTGGCTGGATGACGCGAAAAAAGTGCATCAGTGTAATTTCGAGCATGCCTGTCTGGGCGCGGAGATCATGCTCGCCTTGCAACGCTCCGCCGCCGAAGGCGGCCAGGTCGCGCTGCCGCTGACGGCCGGAGTCGACGAGCAAGCCTTGCTCAAAGCGAAAGTGCCGGATCGCCCGATCCTCGTTTCTTTCGAGCAGAACAAGAAAGAATTCGGCATCGTATAAGGTCCGCGCGGGCTTTCCCGAAAGCGCCGACGCGCTTCGGAAGCCGCCTCGTTTTAGAACATCGGCGCGTCCGGCCAGTCCGGACGCGTCCATTTTTTGGTCGGCTCACCTGGTTTGTAAGTCATTGGTATCCAATATAGTTTCGGATTTCATTGCCTCTTTTCCCGCTTTCCCCATTAATACGAACGCATATGGAAGTGATTATACAACCTAACGCGGCCGCCGCCGCCACGCTCGTGGCGCGCCTGATCGCCCGCGAACTCAAGGCCAATCCGCATATCGTGCTGGGCTTGGCCACCGGCGCCACGATGGAATCGGTGTACCGGATTCTCGCTAAAATGTATCGCGAGACGCATTTGGACTTTTCGCTCTGCCGCACCTTCAACTTGGACGAATATGTCGGCTTGCCCCCCGAAGATCCGCATTCGTACCGGTACTACATGAACGAGTATCTGTTCAAAAACGTGAATGTGGACCTCCGTAATACCCATTTGCCGAACGGCATGGCGGCGGATTTGTCGGCGGAATGCGCCCGGTATGAAAACGCGATCAAACAGTCCGGCGGCATTGGCCTGCAATTGCTCGGCGTCGGAGCCGACGGCCATATTGGATTCAACGAACCTTTGTCCGCCTTGCGTTCACACACCCGAGTCAAGGCCTTGGCGCCGGCCACCATCGAACAAAACACGCCCCACTTCGGCGGGGATAAGTCCAAAGTTCCGCGCCGCGCCATCACGATGGGGGTGGGCACTATCCTTTCCAGCCACCGTTGCCTGGCGCTGGTGACCGGCGCGCATAAAGCCGAAATCATCGCCAAGACCGTCGAAGGCCCCATTACCTCCATGATCACGGCCACCGCGCTGCAACTGCATCCGCATTGCACCTTCGTGGTGGACGAAGCGGCCGCCGCCAAACTGAGCGGCACGGAATACTATCGGTGGATTTTTGCCAACGAACCGGAGTGGTTGGAATATCGGTAAACCTGGGTTCGAGGACCGGCGGCGCGCGGCCATATGATGCGAACCACTCCAATTAAAGAATTCAAGGCGGACGCCCTGACGGTGCGCGTTCATGCCACCGCCAACGAGCTCGCCCGCGCCGCCGCCGCCGCCGCCCGCCGCCATCTGCAAGCGCGCCTAGCCGTCCAGGAAAAGGCGCGCGTCATTTTCGCCTGCGCCACCTCGCAGGTGCGGTTCCTGGAATATCTCATGGCGTTCCCGGACATCGAATGGCAGCGCGTTTGCGCGTTTCACATGGACGAGTACCTGGGTTTGCCCGCCGATCATTGCGCCAGTTTTCGTCGTTTCCTGAGCGAAAAAGTGGTGGCCCGCGTCCATCCCGGCGTCGTTCAATACTTGAACGGGGACGCCCTGGAACCGATCGCCGAATGCGACCGTTATGGCCAACTGCTCTTGGCGGAGCCCATCGATTTGTGCTGCCTGGGCATCGGTGAGAATGGACATATAGCCTTCAACGATCCGCCGGTGGCGAATTTTCAGGACCCGCGCGCGGTCAAGCTGGTCAAACTAGATGAAGCCTGCCGCCAGCAACAAGTGGGGGAAGGCTTCTACCCGCGGCTTTCCGCCGTGCCGCAATACGCTTTGACGCTCACGATTCCCATGCTCTGCCGGGCGGCCAAAATGATCTGCGTCGTGCCCGACGCGCGCAAAGCCCAAGCCGTCAAGGACACGCTCCTAGGCGACCTTCATCCGGCTTGTCCCGCGTCCTATTTGCGCACCCAGCCCCAAGCGGAACTCTATCTAGATCAGCCTGCCTTCAGCATGGCCGCCCCCTCTTTTTAGCGCGGCGGCCGTCATTCCACGCGCAAACTTAAATTCCGCACCTGCATTTCGACGTCGAAAAGGCCCGGCACCTCCCAGCCCAGATTCATGCCGGCAAGGCGATAATCGGCCAATGATTTAGAATCGGTCAAAAAACCCGCCGCCCAGGCGGCCGCCAACCCCTCGCGCATCAACGGCAAGAGATCTCGATCGATCTCAACCCATTCGCCATCGTGCGCGCTCTGCGCGGCGAACGTTTTGGCGGCCGGGGTAAAAATATACATTTGGGTGCCCCCGGTGTCCTGGGCTTGATAAGCAGGTACGAATCGCTGCCGATCGTCATAAATGGGCACGCCAAACCATAAATACTTCCCATATCCGGGTGATTTAAGGTTCAAGTTCTGCACGGAAAAAAAGATTTGAAATTGGGCGGCGTGAAGCGCGGGCGTGTAGTCCGGGGTTTCGATTTTCCGCGATTGATTCAACCGCGCTTCGACTCGCAGCCGGGCTGATTTCAAATCCGCCAGCGCCGGCGGATTGACCAGATCCTGTTGCAATAGCAGATGCACCCAGGGTTCGCCACCCTGGCGAGCGCGGGTTCCATATTCGGCGCTACCCCACACCCCCAGGATGAAGTCGGCTTCCGCCGTCCCCGACGGCCCAAAAGCAACCCGTTTGGTGGCGTTGGAATAAACCAGCGCGCCCCCTGACACACTCGGGTTGGGCGGGTTCGACAGCGGTAATTTACCGCTCCATTGCGCCAAGTCCCATACGGCGGCGGCATCCCGCACCCGGCCGGGTAATTGGCCATAGACGACGCGTTTGCCTGGCTGCGGAGCGAGTAACCACACGCCCCCTTCAACCTTCGGATCGCGAATCAACTCTCGTTCCGCCGCCGCAAGCTGCTGCGCCGCCATTATGACCAGCCAAAGCCACCCCGTCCAACGCCACCCCACTGGCCCGGACAAACACCCCGTTGTTTGTGATTCCATGGGGGGCAGACTAGCGCAATCTCGCGCTCCAACTCAGCAAAAAATGGAACCGCGGGCAAATATAAGGAATGGAACCCGCGCCAATCCTCAATTTGCCCCGAACCGCAAGGCGTCGAAGAACGCGGACACGTGATTAAGCGCATTGGTGCGACCATCGGCGTCGATCTCCGCCTTTTGGATTTGCGCCTCGATGGCCGCTCGTTGCCGGGTAAACCGACTGCTTGCGGAGGCGAAAATTTCGGCCGCCACCTGGGTTTGGAGCGCTTCTAAATCGTACCGCGCCTGCCGATATAACTCCGGCCAGTCGGGATGATAATCATGCGGCGCGCGGGGTTTCACCTTGGCGGTGACCCACGAAGATAAATCGAAATCCCCCGCCACGGGAAGATATTGGCCATCGGCCAGCTGAATCACCTCGGTATTCCACAAGAATTTGCCATCCGTCGACAGGGCATAATCCCAATTGCCGAGCAGGATATGCAAGAACTGCAAATCCGCGACCCATTGTTCGCTGAAGCCCGCATTTTCCAATGCCGCCACCTCGCTTTCCGACAAGGCTCGCCCGCCCAAACGCTCCGCCACCACTTCGATATCGTCGAGGATCAAGGCTTCGCGGGTGATTTGCCAGCCGCCGGGAAAAGTCGTGTTCGTGGGGCTCGAGTCGTTAAACTCGATTCGGGCCCGGCGCACGCGGGGCGAGACAAAGCCCAGCAATTGCATGGTCTCATAGGCCAAGGCCTCCCGGTAAGTGGCGCGTTCATCGCGCAAGCGGCCCACATTGCCCGTGCCGCCATCGGCGCAATGAGTGCCGATCTTAATTTCGCGCGCATCGTGGAACGGAGTGCCAACCCGTTGCGCCTTGGCAACCTTAAGCTTGAGCTTGGGGAATGGGCACTCCTGCAAGCTCGAATTGCCGCGCACCCGCATCGCCACCCATACCGTATTACTACCCATTTTAAGTGAAGCATCGAAATAGGGTTTCTCGCGCTGCGGCGGGAAGATGCCATCCGGGATTCCGGCATAGGCTAAATCAAAATTACTTTGCAACGGCGCGGTCACCACCCATTCCACCACCGACGGCGACGAAAAAATGCTCGTCCCGGCGAAAGGCCGAGCGCGGTAAAACATTTGCGCGCTTACCCCGTCGATGGGGAAGGGGCTCACGGCCCCCGCCACATCCTTCCAAACGCCCGTAACAGCGCGGGCGGATTGCAACACACCGTAAAATGTTAGGACCAGGTTTTTGTTTTCCCAGCCGAGCTGAACGTTGGGCTGGTTCGTATCCACAGACTTTTTCATGGGCGGCGCCGCCGAGATGTCGCTAGCAACGCTCGCCAACCCAGCAAGCGCCCAAACTCCGACCGACCATAGCCAGGATAAACGGATCATAAATCAAGGGATCAAGGACTCTCAATTATAGGACTTTGGCATACATTCCGTAACTCACAAGTGATAGTTAATGCCCGTCCAAGGTAATTTTGGCTCAAATTCTCTCGATTGGATGATTGACACTCCGCTCGCCGGGTGTAAAATGATGCTTTTACGTAAATATCGTTGGAATTATATGCCGAATACGAAGTCAGCCGAGCGCCGTGTGCGCAATAGCAGCCGTAAGCAACTGCAAAACCGCAGTCGCAAGTCGAGTCTCAAGACCATTGAACGCAAGTATCTCGAGCTTATTAACACGGGAAAGAAAGCGGAAGCCACCAAAGAGCTCAGCGAAGTGAGTTCCTCCTTGGATAAAGCCGTCAAAACCGGAGTCATCAGCCGAGGCAATGCCGATCGCAAGAAATCCCGTTTAGCCATCCGCTTGAACAAGACTAAATAGTTTTGCCGGGATAACCGTTCGTGTTTCTGGAGTTATCCCGCGCAGCGGTAGGCGATCAGTTTTTACCGGGACGGATTTTAAATCCGTCCCTTTGTTTTGTGCAACGCAATGCTCAACCTGTTGAATAGGATAGCATTAGGCTGCCCTTCTCCCCTTATTCAGGGCTCTCCAGCATAAACGTTCCGCCGCATTCAGTTAACCTATTCGGCGGAGCCGCTGGCGGGTCAGTCGCAATCCCAGTGTTCTAGTTTATTTCCAAGGCATGAAGCCGGGATTGCCAGCCACCGTCCGAATTTTTTACGGAGCCACCAGGTAACTGATACCTTGCACCGTCTTGAAGGCAACACAGTTTGGCCCAACGTCTTCGGTGTGAATTCGGCCTCCGCCAGAGGTGATTTTGACCGGCCCGCGCGTGCGCAAAACGCAACGCCCGTCCTGGTTTGGTTTGATCTCCGCTGTGACCAGTTGGCCTTTATCCCAATCCATGCTCACTTCGTAACCTCCTCGGGCACGCAAACCCTTAACGGAGCCATGAGCCCAAGCCTGGGGCAAAGCGGGCAGCAAGGAAACCTCTCCCGCATGGCTTTGCAGTAACATTTCGGCGATGCCAGCCGTGGCGGCGAAGTTACCGTCGATCTGGAAAGGCGGATGGGTATCGAACAAGTTGGGCAGGGTGCAATGGGAAAACAAGTGGCAGAGGTTTTTCCAGGCTTGATCGCCATCTTCAAACCGGGCCCAAAAATTAACCACCCACGCGCGGCTCCACCCCGTGCCGCCCCCGCCATGGGAAAGACGGTATTCGAGCGATTTGCGGGCGGCGGCGGCCAATTCCGGCGTACCCCGCAGAGTAATCTGACGGCCAGGATGCAAACCAAACAAGTGCGACATGTGCCGATGTCCCGGTTCAGGCTCATCGTAGTCTTCCACCCACTCTTGCAACCGGCCGGTTTTAGGGCTGATTTGCAGGGGGGCCAACAGGCTTAAGGCATGGGTTAACTGGGCGCGGAATTCCGGGTCAAATTTCCCATCCGGGCCGAGTATTTGGTTGGCTTCCAAACAATTAACAAATAAATCGCGGATAATCTCCAAATCCATCGTCGCGGCGTACGTAAAGGAGGAAACGGTGCCGTCGGCTTTTTTGAATTGGTTTTCCGGGGAATGCGAGGGATTCGTCACGAGTTTCCCCGCCACCGGCGAACCAGCCGGGGCTTGCACAAGAAAATCGAGCATGAACTGCGCAGCCCCTTTCATCAAAGGATACGCCCGGCGAGCTAAAAAGGTGGTATCACCGGTGAACCGGTAATGTTCGAAGGCGTGACCCGATGCCCAAGCCCCACCCACGGGCCAGATGCCCCAAACACCGTCCGCCGGCGTGGTAAAGCCCCAAATGTCCGACAAATGATGCACCACCCAGCCCCGAGCCCCGTAATGAACTTTGGCGGTGTGTTCACCTGAGGGCACGAGCGATTCGAGGTAATCGATAAACGGCAGCTGGCATTCGGAAAGATTGCACACCTCCGCCGGCCAATAGTTCATCTGCACGTTAATATTAAAATGATAGTCGCTATTCCAAGGCGCCTCGATGTGTTCATTCCAAAGGCCCTGCAAATTGGCGGGCAAGGAGCCAGGACGGGAACTTGACATCAGTAAATAGCGCCCGAATTGGAAATACAAAGCCGCTAGCGCCGGGTCTTCAGCCCCTTGGCGAACGGCTTCCAATCGCTCATTCGTGGGCAAGCTGTCCGATGGACTGCGCCCCAGATCCAAAGTTACCCGGCCAAACAAGCGCTGGTAATCGGCTAGGTGCGCCGACTTGAAATCGGCAAATTTGCGATAACCCAGGGCTTCCAAAACCCGTTGGCACCGTTCGGCCGGATCGGCGCTGGTATCGTTCATGTTTTTGTAGCTGGTCGCCGCGGCAATCACCAGGGTCACCGCATCGGCAGCTTGCACTTTAACACCATCGGCGGACACGGTCGTCCGACCGCCTTCGGCCATAACCCGCAACCGGGCTTCAAATTTCAGGCCTTGGTCCCCAAGCTGACCCTTCAAGATCAAACCCTGATCCCCCCAGACTTCTTGTTTGGCGTTTTCCGAACGGCTGAGATTAGCGATAAAGCTTACCGTTCCGGGCACTTCACCGCTGATCCGCGCGATGATCACCTGATCCGGCGCGGAGACCCATACTTCCCGCGAAAACCGGCGCAGTCCGGTTTGGAAGGTGGTACGCGCAATACCTGTTTCCAAATCGAGGTCGCGCCGGTAATTGATCACATTGGTCAGGCCTTTAAACACGAGCCGCAAATCGCCCAAAGTTTGATATGATTTGACGCGCTCGGGAACGCCCATCATGTTTTGCGCCGCTTTCGTGGCCTCATTATTTTTGCCCTCGAACAGCAATTGGCGGACCTTCTTAAAAGCCTCTAAAGCTTGGGGATTGGTGGTATCGATCCGATGCCCCGCCCATAACGAATCCTCGTTGAGTTGAATGCGCTCGTCGTCCACCCGCCCAAACACCATGGCCCCCAGCCGACCATTGCCCACCGGCAGCGCCTCGTTCCAATCTTTGGCGGGTTGGCGGAACCAAATGCTCAACGGGCTCTCCGGCGCGGCCGCCTGCCCGCTATATTGGACTGTATTCGTGTCCGCCGGGGCGGACTCGGCAAGCACAGTATGGGAATAAGCATGAAACGCCAGGGTGGCGGCGATCAAAACACGATAAATCCTAATTTTCATAGAGTCAGGAGTTAACTTTTCAGGCCCAACCGTATACTAGTCGATTCGACATTACGAGTCCCGTTTCGAAAAAACTCCGGTGACTGGGCGCAACAGTTGAACGGTTGATTTGAGGTTTGAATTTTTCGCGATTCTTTTCCAGTATGCCCCCATGGCAAATGAACCCTTGCTGACCTTGGATTTACCCGGCATTCGCAAACTTAAAAGCGGCAAAGTCCGGGAAGTATTTGATTTGGGCGAACACTTGTTATTTGTGGCGTCCGATCGGATTTCGGCTTTCGACTGTGTCATGCCCAACGGCATTCCCCGCAAAGGCGAGGTTTTGACGCAGATCTCCCATTTTTGGTTTGATCAAACGGCGTCGCTCGTGCCCAACCACCGCGTAGGCGGGACCCATTCACCGCTGCCCGCCGAATTGCAGCCCTTTGCCCAGGCGCTCGCCAAACGGTTCATGATCGTTAAAAAGGCGCAGCCACTGGCTATCGAATGCATCGTGCGCGGCTATCTCTCCGGCTCCGGCTGGAAGGAATACAAGGCCAAGCAAACCGTGTGCGGCGTGGTATTACCCGCGAGCTTGAAGGAATCCTCCGAGCTGCCCCAACCGCTCTTTACCCCGTCCACCAAGGCGGAACAGGGACACGACGAAAACATTTCTTTCGAACAAGCCGCCAAAATCGTGGGCGTGGATCTCGCCACGCAAGCGCGCGACCTGAGCTTGAAGATATATACCCATGCGCGCGAGCATGCCCGGCGCCGTGGCATTATCATTGCCGACACCAAATTCGAGTTCGGCGTTTACCAGGGAAAACTGATCTTAATCGACGAGGTTTTAACGCCCGATTCCTCGCGGTTCTGGCCGGCCGATCAATACCAGCCGGGCAAAGGTCAGCCCAGTTTCGATAAACAGTTTGTGCGCGATTACCTCGAATCGCTCGATTGGGACAAAACTCCGCCCGCTCCGGCCTTGCCTCCGGAAGTGGTGGCCAAGACCCAAGCCAAATACTTGGACGCTTACGAGCGCCTGACAGGCAAAGCCCTCTGAGTTAGGGTAATATGAATGAACTGGTGGAAGATTTTCTGCAGCATATCCGCCATGAGCGCGGACAATCGGAAAACACGCAGAAAACCTACCAGGCCATTTTAAATCGCTTCGTCGCCTGGGCTGGCGAAAACGCCATCGAGCGCTGGCCTCAAGTGGAGTTGTCTCATTTGATGAGCTTCTTGAGCCACGAACGGGCGCGTCCCTCCGCGGCACCCGGGGAACCCACCCCGCAACGGCTGAGTCCGGAAAGCATTTACTTGGCGGTGGCGGCGTTGCGCGCGTTCTACCGGTTTTGCGAAACGGAAAAACTGCTGCCCGCCAACGTGGCGGAAAATCTATCCTTGCCGCGCCATTGGAAAACCCTGCCCAAAGCGCTTTCCGACGAGGAGATTCAGCGGTTGCTAGCGCCCGTGTCACCGGAGACACCCGCAAGTTTATGCGATCAAGCCATTCTCGAGTTAGCCTATGCCTCGGGTTTGCGATTGTCTGAGCTTTGCCATATCCGCCTCGAACAGCTTCATTTAGAAGCGGGTTTCATCACCGCCATCGGCAAAGGCAATAAGGAACGGGTGGTTCCGGCGGGGAAACTCGCCTGCGCGGCCTTGAATCGTTACTTGGAGGCGGGCCGCCCCGCATTGGTGGGCCCGAAAAGCCCGGCCAACGTGTTTCTGACCCGCCGAGGCACGCCCTTCGCGCCGGTGACCTTATGGTTGCATATTAAACAAAGGGTTAAACTCGCCGGTATGTCACACCCGGTGACACCCCATATGCTACGGCATAGCTTTGCCACCCATTTATTGCAACATGGGGCTGATTTACGCGTTATCCAGGAATTGTTAGGCCACGCCAGCATCAGCACCACGGAGATCTATACCCACGTGGCCAGCGATCGCTTACGCGACATCCACCGCCGGTTTCACCCTCGAAGCTGATCATCGCCGCTCGCGGTCTATCTGCCCGAATAGGACTTGCCCAGCCAAGACAAAACTGCTGTGATGCCGTTTGTGGAGGTAAAAGCCACATCTATATTAATTACATTATGAAAAGAATCTTGCTTCAGACGTTCCTCGCCGTCGCGATTTGCTTCGCCGCGGGACAAGCTTTCGCGGCCGAAACCAAGGACGCCAAAGCGGAGCTCAAAGAGCTGGTCACTAAAATCCAAACCGTGCTCAACGAAAAGAAGGGCAAACCCACCAAGGATGACTTGGCGCCTTATTTAAAAGAGTTCGACACCCTTTTGGCTTCACACCAAGGGGAAAAAACCGACGAGGTGGCTCAAATCGTTTTCATGAAAGCCATGTTATTTTTGCAATTCCTTGATGACGAGGATACTGGCAAGAAGCTGCTGGCGCAACTGAAGAGCGATTACCCCGATTCCAAACCCGGCAAACAGGTCGATCAAATCTTGACCGGCATCGAAAAACAAAAAGCGGCCAAGGAGATCCAGAAAAAATTGGCGGTCGGCACCGTGTTCCCGGATTTCCAAGAGCAGGACTTGGATGGCAAACCGCTTTCCATCGCTAATTATAAAGGCAAAATTGTCTTGGTCGATTTCTGGGCCACGTGGTGCGGACCCTGCGTGGGCGAATTGCCGAACGTGTTGAAAGCCTACGAAAAATACCATGCCCAAGGCTTCGAAATTATTGGCGTGAGTTTGGATAACAAAGCCGAGGATTTAAAAAACTTTATTAAAACTAAAGGGGTGGTGTGGCCCCAGTACTTCGATGGCAAAGGCTGGCAATCCAAACTCGCTGGCGTCTATGGCATCATGAGCATTCCTGCAACCTATCTACTTGATGGGGAAGGTAAGATCGTCGCCAAAGATGGAGAGCTGCGGGGCGATGGCCTGGCAAAGGCTTTGGCCAAATTGCTCGATAAATAATCTCGGCTTCATTTTGGCGCCGGTTTCGGCCGGCGCCAACCTTTCGTCTTTGCGGGTTTGGACTTCTTTTGGTTCTTCTATTTTCTTGTAGTTTCCCGGGGCGGTCATTATTAATGAATTTAATATCAATCCCCTATGCGCATGACAATACTGGTGGTGGATGATGAACGCGAGGTCCGCTTGTTCCTAGCTCGCGGATTCCGGCAAGCCGGATTCAAGGTTCACACCGCGAGCAATGGCGCGAATGGTCTCGAAAAAGCGCGCCGTTTCGCGCCCGATTTGGTCATTCTGGATTTGATGCTGCCCGATATCGACGGGTATAGCGTTTGCGAGGCGCTTCGCCACGATCCTGACACCGCCGCGATCCCCGTGCTTATGCTGACGGGATTGGCTGGCGAAATGCCCCGTTACGCCGGCGTCGAAGCGGGCGCCAACGGGTTTCTCCATAAGCCGTTTGTCTGGACTGAACTCCTGGACTGTGCGCGCCGTACCTTGTCGAAATCTCCCCCAAATACGGTCGCCTCAACGCGCGCGCGATGAAAAGAATTTTAATCGTCGAAGACGAAGCGCGGTTGCGGGAAACGATCAGCGAGGCTTTGCGGCTCGAAGGTTTTGAAGTAATGGAAGCCGCCGATGGCGCATCCGGCTTGGCGTTGGCGCGCGCCCAGCTTCCGGATTTGATCGTCAGCGATGTGAAAATGGACCCCAA
>DBTJ01000181.1:0-3470 GCA_002306985.1 Verrucomicrobia bacterium UBA1319 | reverse complement strand
GATGTGAAAATGGACCCCATGAGCGGCACGGAAATGCTGGCCGCCCTGCGAAACGATCCCGCCATCGCCGCCACTCCGTTCATTCTCATCACGGGCGAAACCAAGCAGACCCCTTTACGCCACGGCATGCGGCTCGGCGCGGACGATTATCTAGCCAAACCCTTCGCGCTCTCTGATTTGGTGGAGGCGGTCGAATCCCGGCTGCGGAAACATGAGCAAACTCGCGCTCAAGCGGATGCGAAAGTCGCCGAATTGCGGACGAATTTAAGCCTGACCTTGCCGCATGAACTTCTGTCACCGTTGACCTGCGTGCTGGGCTATTCGGAATTGATCCTCACGGATTTCGACCGTTTGCAGCCAGGCCAGATTTTGGAAATGACGGCGGAGATCCAAAAATGCGGGCACCGCCTCCTGCGGCTGACGCAAAATTACCTGTATTACGCGGGACTCGAATTAAACCGCTTGGATCCCCAGCGCGCGCGGGAATTCCGGGCGGGCCGGACGGCCGATACCGCCGGAGTCATCGCCCAATCCGCGCGCTCAATGGCGGCTAAATACGCCCGCTCCGGGAATTTGGTTTTTGAGCTCTCGGGCGGCGCCGCCATGATCAGCGCAGAGTATTTATCCAAAATCGTCGAGGAACTAACGGACAACGCCTGTAAATTCTCGCCATTAGGCTCCTTAGTGCATATCTCGACCGTCACGAGCGCCCGCGGCTTTCAGTTAAACCTAACCGATCAAGGCTACGGCATCAAACCACAGCAAATCGTCCAAATCGGCGCTTACCAACAATTCGACCGCCAGCTGAACGAACAACAAGGCGTAGGCCTGGGGTTGGCCATTGTTAAAAAATTGGCCGAAATGCATGACGGAACCCTCGAGTTCCAAAGTGGCTCTCCTACCGGAACCACCGTCCAGATCGATCTACCAGCGGTTTCTGGATCGCGGCCGGGGGGAACGGGCGCGCCGAGCCCGCCGCGTCGCGTTACTTGATCAACTCTTCGGCAATCTGCACCGCATTCAGCGCGGCGCCTTTGAGTAGTTGATCGCCGCTCACCCAGAAACAAAGCCCGTTATCCAGCGCGCAATCCAAACGCAAACGGCCGACCGCGCAGTTGTAATGGTCCGCCGTGAACAACGGCATGGGATATTGATTTTTCGTGGGATCATCCACCAAATCGAGCCCCGGGGCATGGCTTAACACTTCTCGCGCCGTCGACACCGATACCGGTTGTTCGAACTCGGCGGTCACGGCAATGGAATGGGCCCGGTAAACCGGGACTCGCACGCAAGTGACACTAGCCCGGAAGCCCGGATGATGCATGATCTTGCGCCCCTCATTCTCCATCTTCATCTCTTCCTTGGTGTAGCCCGTGGGCAAAAAGGAATCCACATGCGGCAACACGTTGAAGGCAATAGGATAGGGATAAACCTCGTGTGTCAACGGCTCGCCATGGACACTTTGGTCCACCTGGCGCCGCAATTCCTCGATCGCCTTGGCGCCCGTGCCGGAAACCGCCTGATAACTGGAGGCAAAAATGCGTTTGACGCCAAATTTCCGATGCAGCGGATACAGCGCCATCAGCACGATGGCGGTGGTGCAGTTGGGATTAGCAATAATCCCATGGTGTCCGCGAACATCCGCCGCGTTGATTTCCGGCACCACCAGCGGCACCTCGCGGTCCATGCGGAAGGCGCTGGAATTATCCACCACCACCGCGCCCGCCTTCACCGCGATGGGCGCGAATTTTCGGCTGATCGAGGCCCCGGCTGAGAACATCGCGATATCGACACCCGCGAAGGAGGATTCGGTCAATTCCTGCACCGGCACGTTGGCCCCGCGGAACGCCATGGTCTTGCCGACCGAGCGGGCGGATGCCAGCGGCACCAGTTTGCCAGCCGGAAAATTGCGCCGCTCCATGCAACCGGCAAACTCGACGCCGACCGCGCCGGTGGCGCCGACAATGGCGACGGTGGGATTCTTCTTCATCGGTAACTCCTGGTAGCCTTGAGGCGCGGGCAACAAAAAAGCCCCGGACCTTGCGGCGGGGCTTCGGTTTCGGTGCGGTGACCTGCTACAGGCGCGCGCCAACCAAAGCCCCGGCGGGCTTGGTCGTCTTGGTCGTGCGCTTGAGCATGCTGGTCATGACGGGCGCGAAATTATGGGCGCTTGATGCCGCCGTCAACGGACCGATTGACACAAGCAAGCTTATCTTTACCACTGTCGCGCGAAGAACCCTTTAAGGGGAAATATTCATGCGCATCGCGCTCTTGGCCGCCTTTGCCGCTGTTTTCGCAGCCGCCGGGGCCGCGCCCCACGCCAGTTTCGATTGCGCCAAGGCCGCAACGCCGGTCGAAAAACTGGTCTGCGCCGATGACGCTCTGGCCGCCCTCGACGTCCAGATGGCGGCGGTGTTCGGCAAACTGGTTACCGCTCATCCGGCAAGCGCGGCGGGTATCCGGTCGGATCAGCGCGCCTGGTTGCTGCAGCGAACCCAGTGCCTGGAAGGACCCCAGCGCGCCACCCACCTCAATTGTTTGAAGGAGCGCTATCAGAGCCGCATGGCGCTGCTGCAAGGCAACGCGTTCGTGGTTTGCGGCAAGCCCACATTAACCGGCAAGGCCTTCGCGCTGACTTGCACCGCGCCGAACAATCCGCTGGGTCTGTCCTTCGTGCTGTCGGGACAGAAGGCCGATAGCGACGCGGTGTTGACCAAGCTCGCGGTCGCGAAGACGGGCGCCAAGCCGCAGGATTTCAAACTCGAAGGCCAGATCTTCTTCGACGGCGTCGGCTCGGCCCTCGAATTGATGGATGTGAATTTCGACGGCTTCGCCGACATCAAGCTCGCCACCGCGACCAGCGCGGGCCCCAATATGGGCTATGAGTATTGGCTCTACGAACCCAAGACGGGCGCGTTCCGGGCGACCAAACTGGGCGAGCAGTTGTCGGGCTTCGACGTGATGGCCGATGCCAAAACCAAGACCATCAAGGTGAACGGCCGGTCGAGCTGCTGCTCCTGGAACATAATGACCTACGCTTGGCGCGGCGGCGCGCTACATGCGGTGGCATCCAGCGATACCATGTCGTTCTCACCGGTGGCTCTGCCGGGCTTCGACGCTTCGGGAACGCTGTGCGGCAGTCAGACCAAGCACTACAACGATGCGGGGTTGGTGACACGGGTCGATTTCGAACTCGACAGCGTCAAGGACTTCAAACCGGATGAGGAACCCATCTGCGACAAACCGCAACTGACCGCTCAAGGCAAACTGCTCGACAGACTTAAAGCCAATGGCTTCCGTGTCGACGCCAAGGACAACTATCACTTCACGGTGACGTTCGATAAACCGCGGAAAGATGGCGAGTAGAGACGGTGAACATTTGGGTGAGATGCCCTTCGCTGTGATCGATGCCCAACTTTCCTCCCCCGCGTTGCATGCATCGGGACGCCGCATCGCTCTTGAAATAGCGG
>DBTJ01000040.1 GCA_002306985.1 Verrucomicrobia bacterium UBA1319 | reverse complement strand
GGAATCTCGGCCGACCAAGCCCCGAAGGTCTTTAGGGGTTTGCTGAATTGGGCGTAAAAATAGGCGGTGTAATTCGCTTTGCCATCGCCATTGCCCCAGCCGCCTCCGGACGGTGGGCACTGCATCCAGCCTTGGATAGTGCGGTCATCGATGACTTTGACGTACTGTCTAGTGGAAGTGCCGCCTACGCGCCGCGAAAGGTCGATCTGCAGCCGGGAGGTTTCGGATTTTGGAAAGGTGAATCGCAAGATACCCGCGCGCGGTGCGGCGGTCAGCTCCGCGCGAATTTGATAGTCATCCAAAGTGACGGCGTAATAGCCCGCTTTTACGGTTTCGGTTTCATGGCGGAAACCGGATCGGTAGCCGTCCTTGGCGCCTTCGTTTCCGCGCCCGGTTTTCAGGGGGCCGGTGGTGGGCATAACGAGGAAATTGCCGAAATCGCCATACCAGCCAATGCCGCTCATATGCGTAAAGCTGAAGCCTTCGATGCTTTTGTGATGCCAGGAATAACCCGGGCCGTTGTCCCCGCCGGTGACGGTATCCGGGCTTAATTGGATCAGCCCGAAGGGGGTGGCCGCGCCCGGAAAGGTTTTACCTTCGCCGTACTCCATGCTGGTGCTGGCGCCAATCATGGGGTTGATATAATCCACGAGCGGTTTGGCCTCGGCGGCGCTAGCCATGGCCGCGTCGCAAGTGAGTATGGCGACTATGCCGGCGAGATACAAAAGTGGTAATTTCATTGCGATAAAATAATAATCGACGAAATCGAGCTCACAAGCCCAGAGTTTGGCGCTGCGGTTCCCGTTCCAGAAGCCGTGACGGGTGGCAGGTCCCCGGCCCGGCCGAAGTGGCTTTTGTGCGATGCCAAAGGGTGGCCGCTCTCACTTGTATTTCCGCCGAAGTTGGCGCATGGTAGTTCATCATGAAATCCCGAATCGCCTTCCTTTGCGTAGCTTGGTTGTTGGTTTGCCAATCCTGGGCCGATGGCTATCGAATCAATTGGGGTAACGCGCCGGATAATTTCCCGCTGGTGGTGGTTTCGGGCACTCCGCGTGAGATGGGGTTGGCGTTGGGAAAACTCATGCGGCCGGAGATTCAGACATTTGTTCCCCGTTTTTTAGAAATGGCCCAAAAAGAGGAGGGCGAGAAGCTTTCCAGCCAGAACTTGGACCAAGCTTGGAAGACCATGGAGCCTTTCATGGGGTCCCAGTTTACCGAGGAAATGGCTGGTCTGGCCGAAGGCGCCGGTTTACCGGTGGAATTGTTGCGGCGCGCGCACATGATTCCCGCCATCAGCGAATATGCCTGCAGTGGCGTGGCGATTTGGGGCAAGGCCACCCAGTCCGGCCACCTCTACCAAATTAGGAATCTCGATTACACGACCTCCGCCCATTTGCAGGATTTTCGCTGTGTGGTGGTGTATATCCCCAAAGATGGCATCCCGCATTTAAATCCGTCCTTCGCGGGCAGTATCGGCTGCCACACGGGCCTGAACATGGAAGGCATTGCGCTGACGGAAATTGGGGACTCGCCCGAACGGGACGCCCCGTATGATATGAAGGGGATTCAT
This sequence comes from Verrucomicrobia bacterium UBA1319, assembly GCA_002306985.1. GTDB lineage: Bacteria > Verrucomicrobiota > Verrucomicrobiia > Limisphaerales > UBA1319 > UBA1319. Next base: position 19,185 of record DBTJ01000040.1, on the reverse strand, counting down.
TTCATGATTATGTTCCGGCAAATTCTGTATTCGGCCAAATCGCTGGACGAAGCTCAACAAGCGATCCAAAACGCCAAACGCATCAAAAAATACCATTTCGTGGTGGGCGATGGCAAAATTCCGGCCGCCGTAAAAATGAAGGCCTGGGCCCCCGATTTGACGATTTGGAAAGATAATGACGCCACCGATGAAGAAGCCCCCAATGTTTTCCCCAATATCGTGTATCACGCGGAATCACGGACTCCCACAGCCCGAGGACATCTCACCCAATACGGCCATGGCGCCTATAACGCCGATGCCGTGATCCAACTATCCAAAGCGATCGGGTCGCTGGGGGGCAACCTCATGAATGTGGTTTATGATGCCACCGATCGGGAAGCGTGGATTAGTTACGCGTTGGGTGAGGAATGCGCCTATCGGCGCCCTTATACCCGCGTTAAATTGCGGGATTTTGTGCCCTACAGCCCGGCCGATGCGCCCGGCAAAATCGCCCAGCAATATCCCTGATTACCCGGGAAAACCGCTAGGCGGATTGCCCGGCCTGGCGGCGTTGGAAAATGCGATCAAGGATAACTGCCCGTGGCCACGCTGACAGTGGTAACGGAAGATAACCATTTGAGATCCACCAGGGAGTCCTTGGCGGGAACATTCAAGGTCATGTCCGCGTTTTTCACCTTGGGTTTGATGGTGTTGCCAATCCATTTATGAATTTCGGAATGGCCATCGGCGAATGAAAAGCCGCAAGCGCCATTGTGATATGAAGCCGGGAAATCGATGATGTTGCCCGTGGTGTCGGTTGGGTTGACCATTTTTAGGCCAAAAGCCGCGTCATTGATGCTGTCCGGATGTTCATCCAATAGCACCCAGGTTTTGACCGGATGATTGATAGTGCTCATCTTGGTGTATACTTTCCAGGTGCTGGCAGGCAGCCAACCGCCATTGTCGAACACCTGGTTCATGGAAAGACTGCGCACGCGAGGCATGGAGGTTCCGGTGGTGGTTCTAACTTTTACGTTATCCGCCGGGCATTTCCAAATGGCGTAGTTATTGCCGATATATTTCAGGATCGGACTCTTGGCTAAATCTTTGGTAACATCCCAATTAGCGGCCGCGGTGGTATAGTCGAGAGAACCGGTGACCCAGATGACGCGTTTTTGCGCGGTGATCGTGTCGTTGACCAACGAGGCCAGCAATAAGTCGTTGAAATCATCCGCGTATTGGCGCCAGCCGAGCATCATCTGGCGTAGGTTATTCAGACAGCCGATACCTTGGGCTTTGGTTTTGGCCTTCGCGAGCGCGGGCAGCAGCATGCCGGCTAGGATGGCGATGATAGCGATGACCACCAGTAATTCGATGAGGGTGAAACCCGCGCGGTGTTTTATACGCCATCGGCCGTGGGTTGTGGCGTTCGATATTGTTTTCATGGACAGGAGCATTTCTATTTATGGTTGCCGCCGATGGTTGCGCCGCTTCCGGCGCGTGAATCAACCGCAACCGATTGTCCCCACGGATTGAATACTATATCGGAAATTAAATCTTGCACCTGTGCTTCTGATAGCACAGATAAGAAATAGCCCAAAAGCATTAGCGTTATAGGGTTACTCGGTAGAGTCCGGTAGTGCGTAACCCACTGTCGCTGAGGGAGGTTTAGGCCTGGCTCCGCACAAAGGCTTTGATGGTGGCGAGGGGCGTGTCGCAGGAACGGCTGGCGGGGCGAACGGTGTAGGCTCCCGCTTGGGCTGGAACGATGAAAGTTTCCGCGTAATGCACGGGAAATGGATCAAACCGTCCCGCCGGGCTTTCCACGATGGCCGCCTCGCCGGCCACCAAGTTGAGCACGTTCACGCCGTATCCTGCGGCATGGGGACAGGTCTTGGTAAACCAATGGCGACGGGTTTCGATGAACTCCCGTTCGTGCAGACCGGTGCGCTCTTCCCGCCACCCTTCGCCACCGCCTAAGGGTTCCACCGGACTCACCAAGTGTTCTTTCACCCAAGCTGTGGTGCGGTTCCATTGAATATTGGCCAAGCCATAATCCAAATGGATGGGGCGCGGTTTGCCATCCAGGCCCAAGCGGCCCCAATCCCACATCTTAAAGGTGAAGATGTAAGGCGTGGCGCTGATTTCGAGCACCATGGAATTAGCCCCGGAACAGTGAACCGTGCCGGCTGGAATCAGGAAATGATCATGTTTTTGGGCGGGCCACTGGTTGGCGTAGGCGGCCGCCGGGAAAGGCGCGCCACCCGCTTGGGCGGCGCGCAGGTCGCGCGCCATGGCGGCTGGATCAATGCCTTCGCGCAGCCCCAAATACACGCTGGCGCCCGGCTTGGCGTCCAAGATGTAATAGCTTTCGTCCTGCGTGTAGTGCATGCCGAACCGTTGCTGGATATACTCGGTCAGGGGATGCACCTGAAAAGATAAATTACCCCCGCCCATGGTGTCCAGGAAATCGAAACGAATCGGGAATTCATCCCCAAAACGGCCATGCACCGCCGCTCCGAGCAGGGCTTGGGGCTGGCGGAATACCAGGTCGATGGACGGGAGTTCCACGCGCGCGCCGTTAAAATCGAGCAACAGGCTGTTTTCCTCGGGCACGCAATCGAAACACCAGCCGTAATTGGGGGCGCCGCGATCCAAATCGCAAATTTCTTTCATCCACTGGCCCCCCCACGGCGCGGGATCGAAGAAAGGGACCACCCGGAATGGCCGGGTGACGGCGTGATCCAAGCCGCGACGCACCGCGTTTCCCTCCGCTAACTTAGGCGTGTGGGGCGAATGCGTGTCGAGCACGAAGTCCCAGCGGGCGATTAGCGGCCGTTTCCAACGGTCCGCCACGCGCCAATCGATAAAGAAAGCGCGTTTGTATTTCTGACTCGGCGAAAGGCCCGGCCGGTCATCGCCGAGGTTATGCGATTCACCGCGCCGGAACCGGATTTGCGCTTCCCACCGCGACAAGTCGGCGTAAACCAAAATATCGGGGGAACAGATCAGGGTCGCCCCGAGGCCCACCACGAGTACCTTTCCCGCGGGCGCTTGATCCATCTTTGCGCGCAGGCGAGCCACGGCGGATTTATCGAAGAAATCCGGCAGTTCCAAACCACCCATGAAACCGAAAACGGGATCGTTGCCACCCAAGAAAGGGCGGACGAGCGTGGCGATACTTTCCGATGGTAGCAGGGCCTCCGTGGTTAGTTGCGAACCGGTGGGTTTTAAATGCGGCGCTAATTCCGCGAGGATTTGCGCCGGATCCACGCCGGGGTAGCATTCGATGGCCACCACCGTTTTAGGGGCGTTACGCCGGGCGATGGCTTGTTGCAGCCGTTGGGCAATGGCCCGCCAGCCGGTTACGCACGCGCCTTGGGAATCGGGAACGGCTACGGCGGGGTATTTGTCGTAATTTGAGGTGCTCACTTCGTTATCTCCAATCGTTCGGCCACCAGCCATTCGCAGGCAACCAGGGCGGCCTGGTCGCCCAGTTGGGACGGCGTCACGGTGACCATTCCCCACGGCGTATGCGCGTGGCGGGCGACGTAATCACGGATATAGGGCAGGATTATTTGGCCACTGCCCATGATCCCGCCGCCGAGGATCACGCGCTCGGGATCATACGCGTGAATTAAATTCACCGCCGTGGCCGCCCAGATTGCCAAACTGGAATCCCTAATTTTGATTGCCTCGGAACGCCCTTCCGAGGCGAGTCGGAAGATTTGCGCATAATCCAGTTGCCGGCCCTCCCGCAACGTGTGGGCCTCGGGACCACAGATATGCTCCAAGGCCCAAGTGGAGGCCTCCGCTTCGGCGCAGCCGAGATTGCCGCAGACGCACGGTCGGCCCCCGGCCTTCACGGTTAAATGACCACCGAGGATTCCAGCCTGGTTATGGCGGCCGCGCAGCACGCGTCCATCCATGATCGCCGCCGTGCCGATGCCCGTCCCCAAGGTTATCATGGCCAATTGGTCGCAGCCCACGCCCGCCCCGTGCCGCCATTCGCCGATCAACGCCATGCGCGCGTCGTTATCGATAGCCAACGGCAAGCCGAATTCGGCGCGCGCCCAGCCTGAGAGATCGAAATCCGAGGCGTCTCCATATTTTGCGAATTGGTCCAGGATGCGGGACTGGGCGGTGTCAACGATGCTGGGGTAGGAAATGCCCACGCCTTGGCAATCTTTGGGCGCGAGACCAACCGAGGCGCATAAACGGCGTAGGGCCTCCGCCACGGTCCGTAACCGCTCCCTTAAGGGCCGGTCCGAATCGGCGGGCAAGATTTCCATGGCGGGCACGCAGCCTGCCCGCACCACGCCGAGCTTGATGCGGCGTCCGCCCAGGTCTGCTGCCAGTACCGTCATTTGCCCTCCCGCCGCATTTCAATACTCAAAGTGAAGCGGGCGCTCACGTAGTGTACTTCGGCAAACTCCACCGGCCGCCCGCCCGTATCGTAAACAATGTGGCAACGCAGCAGTAGGGGTTCGCCTTTTTTGACGGCCAGGTGTTTGGCCATGGCCGCGTCGGCGGCGACCGCTTTGAATTCCTCGCGCGCATGGCTCACGACCATACCCGTCTCCCGCCGCAACACCTCATACAAGGGTTGGGAAAACGTTTCCTTGCCATTCAATCCCAACCGGGGATGAAACCAGGAACGGGTGCGCAACACCGGCTGGCCGTCCCAGCCGCGGACTCGATCCAAGCGCCAGGCGGAGGCGTCCTTTTGAATTTGCAGGGCCGCCGCAATGGGCGCGGGTACGGGCACAAATTGGTATTCCTGCAGAAAGTTTTCGACGGTGATGCCTTTGCGCGCCATTTCCCGAGAAAAGCTGCGCCAAGCGCCGATGCCGGACTCGGCCTTGAGCGGTTTGGCGCGGGTGCCAATGCCCGCTTTGCGCTCGAGTAACCCTTCAAACACCAGTTGGCCGATCGCGGTGCGAACCGTGCCCCGGCTGACCCCCAGCCGGTTGGACAGGGAGACTTCATCGGGCAGCAGGCCGCCGTCGCGGTATTCCGGCTGGCGCAAGAGATCGCGCAACAATTGCTCCACTTGCGCGTGCAATGGCACGGGGCTGTGCACGTCGATTCGCAACGATTCGGATATCATAAACCGGGCCAATGTGGCCGCAACCGGGGGGCTGGCGCAAGCAGATAATGTGTTATTGTCTGTACAAAACGTTCGGATGGCATTTTTGAGGGGGGATCGCGCCGTGAAAGCTTGACATGTTTCATTAAATCTATAAATGTATAGACATATCCAATAATAAACGCGTCACGCTTTTCCTATGAAAACGAATCATGCCCGTCCGGTCGGGATTTTTACGCAAACGGCCCTGGCCCTGCTTGCGGGTATCGGGGCGGCGCGCGCCGACATTGTTTCCGGGCTCCTGATGCACTTCAAATTCGACGAAACCAGCGGCGTGACCGCCGCGGATTCTTCCGGCAAAGGCAATCACGCCTCGCTCCTTAATTTTCCGGAAGACGGCGCCGCTTATTGGGTTAGCGGCCGTATCGGCGGCGCCCTGGAATTCTGCGCCGATGGGGGGAATGACGACCAAGTGGTCACCGACGGCCCGGTGGTGCTCGAAAATCAGGAGGTCTTTACGTTCGCTTTTTGGGCCAAACGAAAATCGGACAGCAATCCATATAATCCCCGGTTGATGGGGCCGGTGCGCGACGTGGACGGCCAATATTGGGTGTTGTGGGCGCCCGGGACCGGGGTGGGATTTTATCCGCCCGCCAAATCATCGGAGCCGATCCGGGATGTATGGCAGCATTTTGCCGTCACCTATAGCCGGACTGATGGCGCTTACGCCCTTTACGTGGACGGCGTCAAGCAGGCTGAAAAGAAAGCTGCCGGTTATATTAAAAACGAAGCGGGCGAGGCGCCGTGGGTTATCGGCCACAAGGAACTGCTGGCTGACCATCGCGATCCCTGGCGCGGTTATTTGGACGATGTCCGCGCCTATAATCGCATTCTGAGTGAGGCGGACATCCGGGAATTATACGAATTAGCGCCGCCGTTGCCGCCCACCATCGTGAAACAGCCGCGGAGCGGCGATTACTACGCGGGGGAGACCATCCAATTATCAACCATCGTGGATGGCACTCCGCCGGTGGCCTATCAATGGAGCAAAGACGGGAGCGCCATCGCCGGTGCCACGAACGATACTTACACGATCTATGCGGTCAAACCGATCGACGCGGGCGCGTATCAGGTGGTGGCCGGCAATGTGGGCGGCCACACGGCTAGTGGGGCGGCCACCATTACGGTGCAAGCTGTCACAAGCGTGACCAATGCCCTGGCTGGTTATTGGAAATTCGACGAAACCACCGGGGCAACCGTTGCGGATGCCTCGGGCAGGGGCAACGATGGCACGGTCTATCCGGGCGACGCCCAATGGGGCGCCGGGCTGGCGGGAGGATCGCTTTATTTCCGAGGTCCTGGCAATGGGGACGATTATGTGGTCGTGCCCGCGTTCCCGGCGGCCACAACCACGATGACTCTCTCGGCGTGGGTGTTTGCGGAAACCCGGGCCAATCAAGCGCGTATTGCTGGTGGCGGCTCGGGTAATGGTGGCATTGGACAGTTCATCCTTAGTCTCGATGGGGATTCCGGCGATCTCCATGGTTATATTTTGAACTCGGCGAGCAAGCAGTCGGATTTTCGGGAAGGCGCGACCAATCCCTTGCCCACGAATCAATGGCAGCAGGTGGTGTTGGTGGCGGATGGCGCGGAACTGCGGGTATACCGCAACGGCACGGAAATCGGCGTCGCCGATTATGATGGCACTTTGTATCAAGCCACCAATGCGTTCAGCATTGGAGTCCGTTTGACGGCGGATGATTCGGCCGCGGAATCCGGCTGGTGGCAGGGTAAAATCGATGATGTTGGTTATTGGACTCGCGGCCTGACCGCGAGCGAAATCGCTTCGCTTTACGCGGCGGGAAAAGCCGGAAAAAACCTCGTCCAGGCCGATGCCTATCCGGCGGTTGCGCCCCTCATTACGGAGGCGCCCCAAGCGGTCACGTTGATCCTCGGAAGCGCTTTTCGATTAAAAGCGATGGCGACCGGCACGGCGCCCTTGAGCTATCAATGGAAGCAAGACGGTCAGGAGATTGCCGGCGCGACGAACGCCACGTACCAAGTTGAACGCGCGAAAACGAGTGATGGCGGCCATTACACGCTGGTCATTTCCAATAGCGTGGGTTCAAAAAGCAGCGATCCCGTGCTCGTGACGGTCAATGATCCGGCCGTGGATTTGGAAAAGGCTTTGGTGCTCCATTTAAAATTCGACGAGTCAAGTGGTTCCACGGCGAGCGATGCCTCGATTGGGGCAAATACCGCCACGCTGGCTAATTTCCCGGAGGAAAGTTCGGTTTGGACCGCGGGCGTGATCGGCAATGCCTTGTGGTTCAACCCAACGGATAGCGGGGATGACGATCAAGTGGTGACAGCTGGCCCCATTAACCTCGATAATCAGGATCGATTCAGTTTTGCCTTCTGGGCCAAAGCCCAACAGCCCTATGGCACGATCTACAATCCGCGTTTTATCAGCCCGCTCAATGGGACGCATTGGATACTCTGGAAGCCCGGTTATGGCGTGGGTCTATTCGATCAAGTGCCCGCCACCGTGGAGCCCGCCGGCGATGCCTGGCATCATTTCGGAGTTATGTTCGATCGCGCCGCCAAGGCCTATAGCGTATACGTCGATGGCGTGCGCAAGGCGGATGCGGCTTACGCCGATCGCGCGGAGCCGGGGAACGTTCAATGGATCATCGGCCATAGCGAGAATCCGGATTCGGCGAACGCGGATAATTGGCGCGGGGCGTTGGATGATTTGCGCATGTACAACCGGCTCCTCACCCCCAAGGAGCTGCAGGCGTTGTACGCCCTCGGTCAGCCTCCCGCGGTGACGCTGTCCATCAGCCGCACCGCATCCGGCGTCACGATCTCCTGGCCGGCCGAGACTTCGGGTCACGACTTGGAAACCAGCGGTGACTTAACGGCTTCGACTTGGACTCCAGTCACGGGCGTAGTCAATAACCGCATTACCATAAGCCCGGGAGCAACGCGGGCTTTTTACCGGCTTCGCAAATGATGGAGTCGTACCCGTGACTCATCCGCGGCCGGAATATGAAGTGCCTGTTATAGCAGGCATCTTGGAAATCCCGGCCGCATGGATTATAATAGGAAAACTCAACCCGGCTTATGAAGCAAATGCACATTGGCAATGGGCGCGGCGGCGTTCGCCGAGCGTTCACCCTCATTGAACTCCTGGTGGTCATCGCCATCATCGCGATTCTGGCGGGCATGTTGCTGCCCGCGCTCGGCAAAGCCAAAACCAAGGCGCAAGGCATCAAGTGCATGAATAACTTGAAACAATTGCAACTGGTCTGGCAGATGTACGCGGACGATAACAATGACAGTGTAACCACGTCGGGATACAAGGACCCGGTCGAATCCACCGCCTGGGTGGATGGCTGGCTCGATTTTTCCGGCTCCAACGCGGACAACACGAACACCGTGATATTGCGGGATCCTAAACACAGCAAATTTGCCAGTTACTTGCAAGCGGTTGAGGTCTACAAATGCCCCGCCGATCAAAGCATGGTGACGATCCAAGGCCGGAAGTATGCCCGCGTGCGTAGCATGAGCATGAGTCAGGCGTTCGGCCCGGGGGATTGGCTTGACCCGGCTGGATTTCAAGTGAATGCCACTTCCAAAAAGTACCGGGTTTATTACAAAACCTCGCATATCACGAATCCCTCGCCGTCCCAATGCTATGTCATGCTGGATGAACATCCGGACAGTCTCAACGCCGGCGGCTTCGCCAATATGATGGTGGAAAAGCCGGCTTCGGCGCGCATTATCGATTTTCCGGCCAGCTACCATAACGGGGCGGCGGGGATTTCTTTTGCCGATGGCCACGCCGAAATTCGCAAATGGCTCGATTCGCGGACGATGCCCAAACCGCTTTACAATGGTTTAATAACCTTGAATGTCGCCTCCCCTAACAACAAGGACATGATTTGGCTGGCGGAGCGCAGTTCCAGCCTGAGCAAGTAATTTCATCGCTGATATATCGCGCATGATCTGAATTGTATCCCCGCCATTGGCGTCCTATTATTGCCGCTCATACAAACAACCGTTCGGCCATGAAAATAAAACTAAGTTTATTGATGCTAGCCACCATTTGGGGCACCGGTTTCGCCGCCGAAAACGCCGTCCTTTGGCAAATTGGCAAACCCGATCATGATGACGCCGAATTCGCGTTGGCGCCGAAAAACCACGCTCAATTTCAAAACGATGGATTTTTCGTGGTGGGACGGTCCGATCCGAAACAAGATTGGCCCTATGTCCATCCCGGACCGAGCGACGGCTGGGCGGGAGGCCGTTCGCACACGTTCGGTGTGGTGTTTGCGGTGAAAGAAGCCGCCGGCGCGGGGGAGTGCCGGTTGCGTTTGGATTTTGTCGATACTCATAGTGGAGGGCCGCCGCATTTGCGGGTCGTAATCAACGGTCGCGCCTTTGACCGGGATTTACCCGCCGGGGGAGGGGATGAATCGATTTTGGGTTTGCCCAGCCATGGAAAGCCCTGCCAATGGGAGTTGGCTTTCCCGGCGAGCTTGATCAAGGCGGGAGATAACGAAATTCAGATTTCCAATACCCGCGGTAGTTGGGCGATCTACGATGCGCTTAGCTTGGAAGCGCCCGCCACGCTAGCGCTTGCCCCGGTGGCGCCGCGAACTTGGATCAGCTCTGTCGAGGCTCGCCCGGTGCTTTTGCGGGAAGGCGAGCGGGTCGTTCAACCCGTCCAAATCTCCGTGGGCCATTTTTCCGAAGTCGCCGAAGCGGACGTGCGCGCCGACGGGCAAGTGGTTGCCCACGTCCAATTGCGGCAAGGGATGCAAGTGGTGGACGCCGGTTTGAAACCGGTGGACTCGCCGGCGCAGGTGAAACTCGAATTAGTGGTGGGCGGCAAAGTGACGGATAGTCGCAGCCTCCCGGTCGCCCCTCCGCGTTTGCGCGAGATCTGGCTGTTGCCGCATTCCCACGTCGACATTGGCTATACTCACCGGCAGGACAACGTCATTGGCCTCCAAATCGGCAACTTGGAGAAAGCCATGCAACTCGCGGAAGCCAGCGCCACGAACCCGCCCGGCATGCGGTTTAAGTGGAATCCGGAGGCGGTTTGGTCGCTCGATCATTTTCTTCAGCGCGCCACTCCGGAGAAACGCGCCGCGTTCATCGCGGCGGTCCGCCGGGGGGATGTGGGTGTCGATGCCCTCTACGGCAATATGCTTACCGGCCTATGCCGTCCGGAGGAACTAGCCCAGTGCTTGGCGTTTGGCGCGCGACTTTCGACGCTGACGGGGATTCCGGTGTTATCGGCGTCCATTTGTGATGTGCCGGGTTACACTTGGGGCTTGGTTTCGATGATGGGTCAAGCCGGGGTGAAATATTTCGCCATCGGGCCGAATTTTGGCGACCGCGTGGGCACGATTCATCAATGGGATAACCGACCGTTTTATTGGCAGTCTCCGAGTGGCAAGGAAAAGCTGCTCTGCTGGGTAGTCGATAATTATCACTTTTTTGGCAATCTCGAAGAACATGCGCTACAGCAAATGGCCCGGCTCGAAAAGACCGGGTTCCCCTACGACACCACCTTTTTGTTCTGGGTCGGGTTATGGCCCAACGGCGGGGTGGATAACGCGCCGCCGGATGAGCAAATCGTGGAAAAGGTCAAAGCCTGGAATCAGAAATACGCCGCGCCGCGTATCGTCATCGGTTTGGCCGGCGAGTTTTTCAAAGAGTTTGAAAAGCGTCACGGCGCCCAGTTGCCCGTACAGCGCGGAGATTTGACTCCCTATTGGGAAGATGGGGCTGGCTCGACGGCCCGCGAAACGGCCTTGAACCGAGCCACCGGTGATCGTTTGCAGCAAGCCGATTTCCTCTACGCTTTGCTAGCGCCGAGCCAGCGTCCGGCGGACCGGTTTGACGCCGCTTGGAAAAATGTGTTGCTGTACAGCGAACATACCTGGGGCGCTTGGTGCAGCATTTCCAAGCCGGATGATGCGTTTACTCTCGATCAATGGAAAGTGAAAGGCGAGTTCGCCCTCCATGCCAGTCAGCAATCGCAAGCCTTATTGCGGGATGCGTTGGCCACTCGCGGACCCGCCGTCGTGGGAACGACCGCCATCGACGTTTTTAATACGACTCAGTGGCCGCGCACCGGCTTGGCGGTCGTGCCTAAGGATTTGACGGCGGGGGATCGGATCGCGGACGAGAAAGGAGTGGAACAAGCTTCGCAAAAACTCAGTTCTGGCGAATGGGTGTTCTTGGCCAGGGACGTACCGCCCTTTGGAGCCAAGCGATACCAAGTGGTTTCCGGGCAAGCTTCCCGCGCGGGTAAGGCGATGGCCACGAGCAACTCGCTCGCCACCGCTCAACTCCAGCTACAGATCAACCCTTTGACTGGAGCCATTCAAAGCCTCCGGAAAACCGGGGCCAATCTCGAATGGGTCGATGCCCAGGCGCCCGTTGGCTTGAATGAGTACCGCTATCTGCTCGGAACCGATGCCAAAGGAGCTAAAGGCAATAGCCAGCCGGTGATTCGGGTGATGGACTCCGGTCCGTTGGTGGCCACCTTGAGGATCGAGTCCGACGCGCCGGGCTGCGTCAAGCTTACTCGCGATGTGCGCGTGGTCGACGGCCTGGATTGGGTCGAGTTGGTGGATGCGGTGGACCGCCAGTCCGTGCGCGAAAAAGATGGCGTGCATTTCGGTTTCGGTTTCAACGTGCCCCAAGGGAAAATCCACATGGAAACGCCGTGGGCGGTGGTGAGGCCCAACCTCGATCAATTGCCCGGCTCCTGCCGCAACTGGTTCACCGTGCAACGCTGGGTGGATGTGTCGAATCCGGAGTATGGCGTCCTTTGGGCGCCCTTGGACGCGCCCTTGATGGAAATTGGCGGTCTGACGGCTAATTTGCTGGGTAGCGTCGCTTATCATGAATGGATGACCAATGCGATCGATTCGCAAACCCTCTATTCCTGGGCGCAAAACAATCACTGGCATACGAACTATAAAATCGACCAGCCGGGGGTCACCACGTTCCGTTTCATCTTGCGGCCGCATTTGGGCGGTTATTCCGCCGCGGCATCCGCCCGGTTCGGCCTGGAAACCTCGCGGCCCTTGATCGCGAGCGTGGCGGTCGGCGCCTCGGCGCCGAAGACATTGGTGCGAGTGAGCAGCCCGGACGTGCTCGTTGAAACGGTCAAGATGAGCACCGATGGCAAAGCCTACATCGTGCGGCTATGGGGCATGTCGGACAAGAATGTTCGCGCCAGCCTCAAGTGGAGCCGGCCGCTCAAGGGGCTTTGGCTGAGCGATCTTACGGAGGAGCCGTTGCGAGCGGTGCGCGGCTCCATTGAAGTGCCCGCCGGTGGCGCGCTCACGGTGCGCGCGGTTTTTGAATAATTCTCCAGACCGAAATCTAAACTTAATCCTAATCATGTTTAATTCGACTCTCCGCATTGTGAGCCGTGGCCGCCGGTGGCGCGCCGTTTTGATGGCGGTTTTTGGCGCAACTTTGACGGGCGCGCAGGCGGCCCAATACACGCCCCTCATGCCGGTACCAGCGCCGCGCCTAACGGGCAGCTCGACGGCGTATCCCGGCGGCCGATATGAGGCCGCCAATTTGCTCGATGGCAATAACAAAACGGAGTATTCCTCCGATGCCGCCGGCACCAATACGTTTGTCGAATTCGAATTTCCCGCCCCCGTGCGATTGGGCGCTTTCCGCCATGTGGACCGCGACGATCCGGGCAGGGTGCTGGCCTCATTGCTGGAATTTTCCGATGCCGCGGGGCGCATTTTGGCGACGGTGCCCGTCCAGCATGTGAATACCCCTGGCGGTGAGACTTTTTTTGCGCTGCCAACGCCCATTACCGCGCAAAAAGTGAAATGGCGCGTGACTAGCTTGGGAACCCAGGGGGTTACCACCGTGGGGGGCGCGGAGTTGAGTTTCTATCGCGCGGGTGATCCCGAGTCGGCCCCGAGCCGCATCGCTTTGCAACCTAAATTATCGCCGGTGGCGCGCCGGACCGCCACGGGTTTGGCGCAACCACTCAAACTGGCGTTGAATTACGCGTATGCGGAACCCATCGACGCCATCGTCCGAGTTCCCGGCGTGGAAGCCAAACGCGTTCCGCTGAAAACCGGCGGGCAGAGTGTTGAAATCTTGGTGCCCGTCGTCAGCGCCGAAAAGACACTGTCGGTTAGTGTGGAGATTGAAGGCGCCACGCTGGCGCAAACGAATTTTCCGCAGAAGCCGGTCCGGCCCTTGACGGTTTATGTTTTGCCGCATTCGCACACGGATATCGGGTACACCGAAATCCAGGCCGAGGTGGAAAAGAAACAGGTGCGGAACTTGGTGGATGGCATCGCCTATGCCCGGCGCACGGCGGATTATCCCGAAGGCGCGCGGTTTGTCTGGAACGTGGAAGTGCTATGGGCCGCGGATTTGTATTTGCAAAGATTAAACGACCAACAACGGGCGGATTTTCTGGCGGCGGTCAAAAAAGGGCAGGTGGCGCTGAATGGCATGTATTTGAATGAACTGACCGGATTATGTCGACCCGATGAATTGGCGCGGCTCTTTCGCTTTTCGACTCAGTTGGCCGAGCAAACCGGCGTACCCATCCAATCCGCCATGATCTCCGACGTGCCTGGGTATACTTGGGGTTTGGTGCCGGCGATGGCGCAAGCGGGCATTAAATATTTCTCGACCGCGCCGAATTATTTCGACCGCATCGGCACCATCTTGCGCGAATGGGAAAATAAACCGTTTTACTGGGTGGGGCCGGATGGCAAATCAAAGGTGCTCGTTTGGATTCCGTTCTGGGGTTACGCCATGTCCCATGTATATAACAAAATGTCCCCCAAACTGGTGGATGACTTGTGCGAAGGGCTCGAAAAGCGCGGTTATCCTTATGACATCGCCTATGTGCGCTGGAGTGGTCACGGAGACAACGCGGTGCCCGATCCGGAAATTTGCGAGTTTATCAAGGAATGGAACGCGCGGAACGCTTGGCCGCGGTTTGTCATCTCCGGTACTACGGAGGCTTTCAGCGCCTTCGAAAAACGCCATGGCGCGGAAATTCCCGTGGTGCGGGGCGATTGGACCCCCTATTGGGAAGATGGCGCCGGTTCCTCGGCTTTGGAAACCGCGATGAATCGCGCTTCGTCGGATCGCGCCAGCCAGGCGGCAACCCTCTTCGCCATGCGCCAGCCGGCGGCCTATCCGGCGGCGGCTTTCGATGAGGCTTTCAAAAAGATCCTGTTGTATTCGGAACATACCTGGGGCGCGTGGTGCAGTGTCAGCGAGCCCGAACGTAAGGAAACGGTGGAGCAATGGGCGGTGAAAAAATCCTACGCCGACGATGCCGATAAGCAATCCAAGGCGTTGCTGGCCCAAGCCCTGAATGCGGAAAACGCCTCGGGATCCGAAATCGAAGTGTTCAACACGCTATCCTGGAAACGAACCGGGGTGGTCACGGTCTCCGCGGAGAAATCAGCCGCCGGAGACCGGGTTACCGACCCGAATGGAAAGGTTGCGCCGGCGCAACGACTGAACTCGGGCGAGTTGGTGTTTCAGGCGGCCGAGGTGCCCCCGTTCGCCGCGCGCCGTTATAAAATCTCTGCTGGCGCGCCAGCCAGTGGCGCCCATGCCAGCGCGACGGGCAACGTGCTCGATAATGGGATCGTCCGAGCGGTGGTGGATCCGGTTACGGGCGGAATCGTGGAATTGACCGCCAAAGGAATCGACGGGAATTTCGTGGATACCAGCGGCGGCGAGGCCTTGAACGATTACTGGTATTTGCCCGCGGATGACCTGAAAGACCTAAAACGTAATGGCCCCGTAAAAATATCCATCGGCGAGCGAGGCCCGCTGGTGGCTTCGCTCATCGTTGAATCCGCCGCGCCAGGTTGCAAGCTGCTCCGCCGAGAACTGCGGGTTGTGGCGGGCGAAGATTATATCGAAATCTCCAACCAAGTGGACAAGGAACGGTTGGCGGTGAAGAGCTACATGTCGCGCGAAGGTAAGGAGAGTGTTAATTTTGGGTTTCCTTTCAAAGTGCCGGACGGCGAGCTGTTGCTCGAGGTCCCGTTTGGCGTCATCCGGCCGGAAGCCGATCAAATGCCCAGCGCGTGCAAAAACTGGTTTACCGTGGGCCGTTGGGCGGATGTGTCGAACGCCAAGCAGGGCATTACTTGGGTCACCTTGGACGCCCCGCTCGTCCAAGTGGGGGGTATCACCGCCAACTTGCTCAATTCCCAGACCAACCCCGACGTGTGGCGCAAAAAAGTGGAGCGCACCCAGAAAGTTTATTCCTGGGCGATGAATAATCACTGGGGTACTAATTATCGCGCGTATCAGGAAGGACCGGTGAGGTTTCGGTTCCTCTTGCGGCCGCATCGCAAGCAGAGTCCGGCGGCGGCGTCGCGGTTCGCCACGGATTTCAGTCAGCCGTTGCTGTACACCTCAGCCCAAGGCAACGCCGCCGCCGCCGTATCGCTATTGCGCGTGGATTCGTCCGAGGTGAACGTCATTTCGCTAAAACCCAGCGATGACGGCCAAGCGTTCATAGTCCGGCTATTTGGCGCCGCGGGCAAAAACACCCAGGTAAAGCTTGCTTGGTCTAAGCCGGCTCAGGTATGGATGAGCGACACCAGCGAAAAACCGTTGCAAAAGGTCGACGGCGCCCTTGCGGTGCCGGCTTGGGGTGTGGTGACTTTGCGGGCGGTTCTGAGTGGCGGGAATTAACGGGTTAATCCTTCGATACATGAATAAAACCGGGTCCCTTCAATTTGTGGTTTTTGCCACGGCCGTGACCGCGATTGGCGGTTTCCTTTTTGGCTACGATACGGCGGTAATCAACGGCGCGAATTCCTATCTCAAAGCGCATTTGCGGCTCGATCCCACGCAAGAAGGCTTGGCGGGCGCCAGCGCGATTCTGGGATGCATCCCCGGGGCGATGTTCGCGGGCTTTTTGAGTGATAAATTCGGGCGCAAGAAACTCTTGTTTCTATGCGCCCTTTTATACGCCGTGTCGGGCGTGCTTTCCGCCATTCCGCAAACCTTTGGCCAGTTTCTGGCGGCGCGGCTTTTGAGCGGGTTGGGCATTGGCGCTTCGTCGATGATCTGCCCGGTGTATATCGCCGAGATTTCTCCGGAGAAATGGCGGGGCCGCCTAGGGTCCCTGTTCCAGTTAGGCATTGTGGCTGGTATTTTTCTGACGTTGTTCATTAACAAAGTCATCCAAGGCATGGGGGATGAAAGCTGGAACACCGCCATGGGCTGGCGCTGGATGCTGGGCATGGAAGCCGTACCGGCGTTGATTTTTATCGGCTTACTCTTCACGGTGCCGGAAAGCCCGCGCTGGTTGGCCCAAAAGGGGCGGCAAGCCGAAGCGCGCGGAATATTGACCAAGATCAATGGCGCGGCCGCCGCCGATCTTGAATTGGCCGCCATTCAAGCCGCCGCCAACCAGGACGAGGGTCGCTTTTCCGAGTTGTTCAGCCGGGCCTATCGACGGCCTTTGATGATCGCCGCCGGGTTGATGGTTTGTTCTCAATTTTGCGGCATCAACGCGATCATGTATTACTCGACGAAAATCTTCGAGTCGGCCGGAGCGGTGAAAAATGACGCGTTCGCGTCCTCCGTGTGGATCGGATTAATTAATTTGGCGTTCACCTTTGTGGCCATCGCCTTGGTGGACAAGCTGGGGCGGCGCCCCTTGCTGTTGATTGGCACCCTGGTGCAAACGGTGGCTTTGGCCATGGTGGGTTGGATGTTTCATACGCAGGCTAACGGCATGGCTTTATTGGCGTGCATTGTGGCTTTCATCGCCGCGTTCGCAATGGCCATGGGGCCGGTCTCGTGGATTCTTTGCTCCGAAATATTCCCCAACAAGGTCCGCGGTCGCGCGATGTCGGTGGCCACGTTCGCCATCTGGGCATCGTGCTATGTCGTGGCTCAGACATTCCCGATGTTGAATGACAGCCCGGCCATCGGCCCCGCCAAAACCTTTTGGGTGTATGCGGCCGTCAGCTTGATATCCTTCGTGTTCGTGTTGACGCTGGTACCCGAAACCAAGGGTCGCACGCTCGAAGAAATCGAAGCTTCCTGGCGCAAACGCTGATGGATGCGGGCGTCGCGGCGGGGGATTTTCCCTTTCCTTTCCAAGGGTTTGGGCTATATTGCCCGCGTCTATGATGCTGGTCATCGATAATTACGATTCGTTTACCTATAATCTCGTGCAATACTTGGGTGAGATGAAGGTGGACTTGCGGGTGCAGCGCAACGATCAGATCAGTTTGGATCAGATTCGCGAACTCCATCCGGAGCGCATCATGATTTCTCCCGGCCCCTGTTCGCCGCGGGAAGCGGGTTTGTCGAACGATATTATCCGCACTTTTGGCCCGTCGATTCCGCTATTTGGCGTCTGTCTGGGACACCAATGCATCGGTCACACTTTTGGGGCTCAGGTCGTGGTGAACTACCGCATGATGCACGGCAAGACCTCGCCCATTCAGCACGATGGCAAAGATTTGTTCCGCGATATGCCGAATCCGTTCGAGGCCACCCGGTATCATTCCCTAGTCATCAAACGGGATACCGTGCCGGATTGCTTGGAGATTACCGCCGAGACCAAAGAAGGGGAGATAATGGGTATTCGGCACCGGGAATTCCCCATCTGGGGGGTGCAATTCCATCCGGAAAGTATTTTAACCGAAAGCGGCCGGACGATTCTGAAAAATTTCCTCTCGCTGCGGGCCGCCTAGCCGGTTTGCTTATTTGCGGCGGCGTTTGACTTGGAATTGAGCGATGGACTTCATCATCGCCGCGTTGGCGGCGGCCGCGTCTTCGGAGGACATACGTTCCTGCATCCGGGCGGCGGCGCGCTGACGGGCTTCTTCCATTTGCGCCGCGTCCATATCTTCCGCTTTGAAGGCCATGTCGGTCATGATGGCGACGCGGTTGGAGGTGACTTCCGCGAACCCTTCGCCGATGGCCAGGAAAATGTTCTCCGAGCCTTTGTGCGCCGATACTTCGCCGGATTTCACTTGGGTCATGAGGGGCACGTGTTGTGGATAAATGCCCATTTCTCCCTCGATCCCGGGCAGCGTGACCATGTCGACGTCGTCGGAGTACGTCACCCCCTCGGGGGTGATGATCTCCAATTTGATTTTATCTGCCATAACCAGGTGAGAGGGTTGGTAAAAGAGCCGACATCAGGCTTGGCGAATCTCTTCGATGCCGCCTTTCATATAGAAATTGCCTTCGGCCACATCGTCATGCTTGCCTTCGAGGATCTCCTTGAAAGCGCGCACGGTGTCGGCGATGGGTACTTGTTTACCCGGACGTCCGGTGAAGACTTCCGCCACGCTGAACGGTTGGCTCAGGAAGCGTTGGATCTTGCGGGCGCGAGATACGAGCAGTTTGTCTTCGGGCGAAAGCTCGTCCATGCCCAAAATGGAGATAATATCCTGTAGATCCTTATAGCGCTGGAGCACGCGTTGGAGATTACGGGCGACTTCGTAATGCTCTTTACCGACAATTTCCGGGGTTAGCGCCCGGGAATTGGAGGCCAATGGGTCCACCGCCGGGTAAATACCCAGCTCGGCAATGGAACGTTCGAGCACGATGGTCGCGTCCAAGTGCGCAAAAGTGGTCGCGGGGGCGGGATCGGTCAAGTCGTCCGCCGGCACGTAAATCGCCTGGAAGGACGTAATCGATCCCTTCTTGGTCGAAGTGATGCGTTCCTGCAATTCGCCCATTTCCGTGGCGAGGGTCGGCTGGTAGCCAACCGCGCTGGGCGTGCGGCCGAGCAACGCGGACACTTCGGACCCCGCTTGGGAGAAGCGGAAAATGTTGTCCACGAAGAGTAGCACGTCCTGGTTTTTCTCATCCCGGAAATATTCCGTGACGGCCAATCCCGAGAGCGCGACACGCAAACGAGCGCCGGGCGGTTCGTTCATCTGGCCGTATACCAGGGCGATTTTGGACTTGGCGAGGTCTTTCTGGTTAATGACGCCCGCTTCGGACATTTCGTTGTACAGGTCGTTGCCTTCGCGAGTGCGTTCACCCACGCCCGCGAACACGGAGTAACCGCCGTGCTGCTTGGCGATGTT
>DBTJ01000010.1:34702-35092 GCA_002306985.1 Verrucomicrobia bacterium UBA1319 | reverse complement strand
CGAAGGGTCGGGGCGGCCACGGCTTCGGGCGCCGCGGGGGGCGCGTCCACCGGGAGCGTGTCCGGCCGGCTGCCGGGGCGCGGTTCCGGGTGCCAGGGCAGGCGGATGATAAAATGGCTGCCTCGATTCAATTCACTTTCGACCGTAACTTCGCCGTCCAAGATTAGGGCCATACGCCTGACTAGGGATAGGCCAAGGCCTGTCCCCGCGAATTGGCGCGACAAACTGCTATCTAATTGTACAAAGGGTTGGAATAACTGATCCAAATTCTCTTGAGCGATGCCAATGCCGGTATCCCAGACGACGAACTGAATGAGGTTTTTCGTTTCATCCACGCGGGTCTCCAGACCGATTTCACCGTCTGGGGGAGTGAATTTGACGGCGTTGGTC
>DBTJ01000010.1:34237-34455 GCA_002306985.1 Verrucomicrobia bacterium UBA1319 | reverse complement strand
GAGTGAATTTGACGGCGTTGGTCAGCAAATTGACCAACATTTGCTTCAGCAGGCGTTCATCGGTTTTGAAGGTCGCCCCCGGCGGGCTGAAGCGGGTGAAGACTTGGAGATGCTTTTTTAGGGCTTGCTCTCGAACCAGCCGCAAGCTGGCGGCGCACACCTCCTCGAGGTCGGTGGGCTGGAGGTTGGGCGTGAGCTTGCCGGCCTCGATTTTGGAG
>DBTJ01000010.1:33789-33981 GCA_002306985.1 Verrucomicrobia bacterium UBA1319 | reverse complement strand
CGGCCTCGATTTTGGAGAGATCAAGGATATCATTGATCAACATCAAGAGGTGCCGGCCGCTTTCCTCGATGCGCCCCAAGTAGCGGGTTTGATTGTCGTTGAGCGGGCCGAAGGCCTTTTCCAGCAGGGATTCGGACAAGCCGAGGATGGCGTTCAAAGGGGTGCGTAATTCATGGCTCATGCTGGCCAGGA
>DBTJ01000010.1:411-33552 GCA_002306985.1 Verrucomicrobia bacterium UBA1319 | reverse complement strand
TGGCTCATGCTGGCCAGGAACTCGTCCTTCAGTCGCGCGGCTTTGGCGAGTTGCTCGTTGGCGGCGATTAAATCTTCCGTGCGGTGGCGCAAGGCGGTTTCCACGCGGTGGCGTCCCAACGTGCCGCCGATCATATTCAGGGCGATTTTCAGCAGCGTTTTTTCCCCATCGGTCCAGCAACGCTCGGTTCGGCACGCGGCGAACCCGGCGACGCCAGGGAGTTGGGCGTCAAGCGAAAGGGGTAAAAGCAGGAAAGAGCGCGCGCCCATGGCTTCGAGCACCTTGAGCGCGGTCGCCGGGGCGGCCGTCCGGCGGCCAAACACGAAATCGCCGCGTCGCAATTGGAGGTTGATTTCCGGCCAAGCGCAAATCTGGGCCAAGGGGAGGGGAGGCGCCTGGGCGGCGAGAATCTCCGGATGGTTCCAAGTATAACCGGTGATGGCGGGGCCATCGGCTTGGGCGGGGCTGGCAAAATCCAAAGGCGCGATGAAAATCCGGTCGGCGTCCGCCGCGAGGCCGATTTCCCCCAAGGCGCGTTCGATGGAACGGTCGAGTTCCTTGGGGTCCGCCAACTGCGCGTTGGCCTGGATAATGGCCGCCAGAATACGGTTGCGGCGGCTTAGCTCAGGCTCGGCCTGAGCTTGGCTGGGTCCATGGCCAGCGGTTGGCATGGGTGGCCTAGACTAAGCCATCCAAAAGGGTCGGCAACCGTTCCAAGCTGCGCTGGATGGCGGCGCGAGCGATGGTTCTTTCTTCTTCGTTACGGCTCGGGAAGAGCACGTTCCAGCCGGAGGCGTTGATCCAATCCTCGGCGCTCACCGGGGTGGGGTCGCCGCTCCGGCCGATTTCGGCGTGGCGGACGCATAAATTGGCGATTTGAACGGCGGAAACGATTTGCGGAGAATGCGTAGCCTGTTCCGGGGCGTGATGGTACATGGCCGATTCGACCATGACATCCGGCAGGTTGTGGTGCTTCAGGTAAATCGCCCCCAGTTCGGCGTGGTGGATGCCCAGCAGTTCGGATTCCACCGTGAGCAGGTCCTGATTGGCGGCGGCGCCTTGGATGTAAATGGCGTTAAAATGGAGGGGAAAGGCGGAGGCCAGCACAATTTTACCCACGTCATGCACCAAGCCGGACACGTAATCCGCCTCGTCCGGGGGAACCATTACGGCGCTAATGACTTCGCGGGTCATAATGGCCACGCCGATGCAGTGCTGCCAGAATTCGCGCCAAGGGTAAGGGGCGTTGCCCGCGAGCTTTTGAAAATCTTCGATAACCGGGGTGACCATGGCCAGTTGCCGGATTTGCCGCACTCCCAGGTAAAAAACCGCCTCTTCGATGCTATTCACCGGAGTGGTCAGGCCATAATAAACGGAATTGACCAAACGCAGTAGCCGCGCGGTTAAGCTGGGGTCGCGGCGGATGATTTCCGAGATTTGGGAGGTATAGCGTTGGTCGGCGTTGAGCAATTCACGCAAGGCGCTGTTGATCGTGCTCAAAGATGGCAGGCGGGCGCAGCTTTTGAGCCGGATTTCAATTTGGTTGCGGGTTAAGCGGGAAACCCGCGTGGCGTTTATGGGCGCTTCCATAATTCTACTCTTACCATGTATCGTCACTCACGAACAAAAGTTTATGGTGAAAATAAGGAAATTCGTATCCGCCCGCATAAAAAAATTAAAGTCCGGGAAAAAAATGCCGATGTTCCATCCATCATGATCAAGGATATGGAAGATATGATAAAGTCGGCGGCGAACGAAGTGTTCGCCACGATGCTCAACATGAGTGTGACCTTTGAGCATCCAGATATTCAAATGCAGGATTCTCAAACGCATGTTGCTGGAGCGGTTGGGTTTACCGGAAAATTTAACGGTGTGATTTACCTCTATTCCAATCTCGAGTTCGCCCGGAAAATGACTTGCTGCCTCCTGGGGTTGACCGACGACCAGATTGAGGGCAACGAGATGATCAACGATGTGGTGGGGGAATTAACCAATATGCATGCGGGCCATTTGAAATCGCGCCTGTCCGATCGCGGCCAGTCTTGCGTGATTACCATTCCCGCCGTGGTTAGTGGACGCGATTTCCGCATAGAACCAGTTTCAGGGGCCGAGCGCTATGCGGTTTGTGTGCGCGCGAACAAAAATTGTGTTTTATTAGAAATGCTCGTCAAACCGGAATAAATTGAAGCGTATATTTGTCTTATGTCCATAAAGATACTAACTGTCGATGACAGCCGTACCATTCGGTTGATTGTGGGTCGCGCCTTCAAGACTTACGATTGTGAAGTAATGGAAGCGGCCAATGGCGTTGAAGGTTTGGCGGTGGCTAGCCGGGAAAAGCCCGATGTGATCATCCTGGATGTAACCATGCCCGTCATGGACGGCACGGAAATGCTCAGCCGTCTCAAATCAACCGCCGACTTAAAATCGATTCCCGTGATCATGCTCACCGCCGAGGCCGGCCGCGAGAACGTTTTACGCATCGCCCGCATGGGGGTGCGCGATTATTTGGTCAAACCGTTCAAGGAAGACCAGATCGTCGAGCGGGTCAGTCGGATTGTCGAACTGAAGAATCGCGGCGGCACCACGGCCAAATCCAAGAAACGTTTTGACGATCCGCTCAAAATAGTGCTGGCGGACGACAAAACGGCGATCTGGGATCAATTCAAGGCCGGTTTGTCGGACACGCCGTGGCAGATCGACGGCTTCGCCCAGGCCCAATCGGCGTTGGAAAACATCGGCTCGCACGTGCCGGATTTAATCTTCGTGAGCACGTCGCTGCCGGATGGGGCGGGCTTCTGGCTCTTCCAGAAATTGCGCAGCAGCGTCAAGACGGAGAAACTGCCGATTTTCGCGCTGAGCGTTAAAACCGCGGTCGACGATCAGGCGCGCGCCCAGCAGGTCGGGTTCACGGGCATCGTCACCAAGCCGATTGATTTCGCCGATTTGAAGATGAAAATCACGCGCGTCCTCGGATTGGACGCCTCGTACAAGTATTACGAGCAAAAATCCGGCGCGCTGGTGGTAAATTACCCTTCAAACTATACCCAGAGCATTGCCAACGACATGGCGGCTCATTTGCAGGAAAAAGTGACCGAAGCGGTCGACGCCGGTTTGGATAAGCTGGTGGTGGATTTGACCCAGCTTAAATCCGTCGACATGCCACTCATCGAGCAAGTGCTCAATGTGATGAAATACGCGGGCGAACTCTCGCTTAAATCCGGAGTGATTGGATCGGACGAGGTCCGCCAAGCTTGCACGAACTTCGAGGAAACCAAGGAATGGCTTCTGGCGGGTTCGTTGGATGATATCATGAAGTTAATGTAATCGGGCAAACCCCCGCAAGGATGGCGGGGCGGGTCTCTATGCGAAAAATTGTGAGTTGGATGGCTTGCGCATGGCTGTCGGGACAAGTATTGGCAGGATCGCCAGGATATTTGACCCGGATTGGGCCGGCGCCACTGAGGTTTCAACCGGTGTTGGCGGCGGTTAGCGGAGTCACGTTGCCGCCGTTGCCCATGAATGATTTGCCGCCGTCGGCTGAACGGGCGCCCGCCACTAACTCACTCGCCCTGAGCGCCCCGGCCGCCCCCGCTAAAAGTATGGGTACTACGACCAATAATCCGGCGATCGCGCCGCCCGCCACTCCGGCGGCTCCGGCCCTGGTCCCAGCCCCGGCTTCGGCCACCAACACGGCTCCGGCGGCGGTGCTGGTCCCCCTCGACGCGACCAGTCCACCCGCGCCTACTCCGGATAAATTGGTGCATTTTTTTACGCCGGTGCCCCTGGGCACCAATGGAACCAAAGTCGTGGTTCCCAGTGTGATCTTTTCGCCGCCGGTGCCCGCGAATGCCGCGCCCGCGAGCCAAGCGACCTATCGGACACCGCCTAATTAACGGTTCGGAATTTATAATGAATCGGCTGTTTATCTGTCTGGCTTTATTAACGACCGCGCTGCCGGGGCTCTCCTCCGAGGCTCCCGGCGCGCCGTCGTTGATTATGACCGACGTGGCCGCCCACGGCCAAACTGGCGGGGCCGACCCGGGGCGCGCCGAAGGCGAGGTTAGCCATGGGAATTCGGCGCGGGTTGACAAATCATCAAGCGCGTTGGAGATTGGCGATCCGGACAGCGAGGGCCCGGTCAAGACGGCGGAGACGGTCGATGCCAAGCAGCGAGACTTTCGAGCGGAGTTGCTCAACGCCCAGCGGTTGCGCCGGGCCAAGGAAACGAAAAGCGCCACCCAAGTTCTGGTTAATATGTTGCAAGCTAACGCGCCGGAAAAACTCAAGCAAGTGGCGCTCCTGGAGTTGGCGATGGTGGCCCGGGATGATAACGATCTTTTAAAGGCGCAACAAATCTACTCCCAGTGGACCGCGCTGTATCCCAAGGACCCCAGCGTGCCCAAAGTGCTCCTGCAGCAGGGCATTCTATATCGCAAAATGGGGTCGGATAACTTAGCCCGGAACAAATTCTTCGCGGTGATGACCGCGGCGGTCAATCTGCCCCCCGACCACTTCGCCGAATACCAGCGTTTGGTGCTGCACGCCCAGACGCAAATTGCCGACACCTACTATAGTGAAAGCAACTACACCGAGGCGGCGGATTTTTACAAGCGCTTGCTTAAGTCGGACTCTCCCGAGCTGGATAAATCCGACATTCAGTTCAAGCTGATCCGCACTTATTCCCTGCTGAATCTGCACCAGGAACTCATCGCGCAGGCCCGGGATTTCGTGCAGCGTTACCTGGAGTCGGGCAAGCTGGCGGAGGTGCGGTTTCTCCTGGCGAAATCGCTGAAAGCCACCGCGCGCAACAGCGATTCGCTGCAACAGGTGATGATTTTGCTCGAAAGCAAGAGCCGCTCGGCGGCGCAGAGTCCCGCGGACTGGGCTTACTGGCAACAGCGCACCGGGAACGAGATCGCCAACCAGCTCTACCAGGAAGGCGATTATCTCAAGGCCCTGACGATCTACGAAAATTTGTCCAAACTCGACACCTCGGTGCCGTGGCAATTCCCGGTCTGGTACCAGATCGGGCTGGTGTTCGAGAAACTCAGCCAGCCGCAGCAGGCCAAAGATTACTATAATAAGATCCTCGATCGGGAAAAGGAACTCGCCGCGGGGGACGCCCCCGGTTTGCGCACGGTCATCGATATGGCCCGCTGGCGCATCCATTATCTCGATTGGGAAATGCAGGCGGATAAGAAGAGCCGGGATTTGAAGAATCCGCCCGAGGAACCCCAAACCGCGAGCGCCGCGCCGCCCCCCGCCAAACCGTGAGAACCCTCCAAATCATCCAAACGAAATTCGACGCGCCCAAGCTGGGTGGCCCGGCCTATCGGCCCGCTCAAGCCAGTCCAACCGAGGAAGCGGTGGCGGGCAGCTTGCGGGAGCACCTGGGTTTGTGCCAGGAAATCCTGGGCTTGGTCGAGAAAGAATCGCAGCTTCTACGACAAGACGACGCCGAGGAACTAAAAACGCTCTCGGCCCAGAGAAAAAGCTTGCTTCCCCGCTTGAATCAATCGCTTGATCATTTGAAAGTGCAGCGAGCACGCTGGCAGCAAATGGGTTCCAGTGAGCGCGGCCGCCATCCGGAAATTGGCGGTCTGCTGCGCCAAAACCAGGATTTGATCATGAAAATTATCGTGTTGGACCGCGAAAACGAGCAGACGCTCCTGCGCAAGGGGATGATCCCCGTCCAGCAACTGCCCGCGGCCCAACGTCAGCAGGCGCACTTTGTCACCGAACTCTACCGGCGTCAGAACGCCAAGGCTTGATTACCGGCCATGCCCATCGAAAAAATATTAGTGCTTGAGGACGATGTTATTGTTCGCAAGAATTTAGAACAGCAACTGCGGCAGCGCCACTTTGAGGTGGCCTCGGCCTCCACCCTGGCGGCGACGCAGGAGTTGCTGGCCAAGGACAACTTCGATCTGCTGATGGCGGACGTCCGCCTGCCCGATGGCGAGGGCACCGAATTGTTGCAACAGCTGCAATTGCGCCCCATCCGGCCGCTCATGGTCATGATGACCGGGTTCGGCTCGGTGGAGTCCGCCGTGGATTGCATGCGCAACGGCGCCTTCGACTACCTGATCAAGCCGTTCACGGTGGATCAGCTCGAGATCACCCTGCGCAAAGCCGAGCATTTCACGCAGTTGCTCAAGGTGAACCAGTACCTGAGCCACGAGGAGGATGAGGATGCCGGCTATGATTTGTTGGGGCAGAGCGCCACGATGGAGCAATTGCGCCAGTTGATCCGCAAGGTGGCGCGCACCCAGGCCACCGTGTTGATCCAGGGCGAAAGCGGCACCGGCAAGGAATTGGTCGCCCGGGCGCTTTACCGCCAAAGCCCGCGGGCCAACGCCCCCTTCATCCGCGTCAACTGCGCGGCCATCCCCGAGAATTTGATCGAAAGCGAGTTTTTCGGGCATGAAAAAGGCGCCTTCACCGGGGCCTTGAACAAGCGCGAAGGCCGGTTCGAGCTCGCCCACGGCGGCACGATCCTCTTGGATGAAATCAGTGAAATCTCCCCGGCGGTGCAGGCCAAATTACTCCGCGTGCTCCAAGAACGCGAGTTGGAGCGGGTGGGCGGCACGCGCACGGTGAAAGTCGATGTGCGAGTGATCGCCACCACGAACCGGCGGCTGGAGGAAAGCGTCGACCGCAAGGAGTTTCGCCAAGATCTTTACTTTCGCTTGAACGTGGTGCCCATTCTGCTGGCCCCGTTGCGAACCCACAAGGAAGACGTGCCCTTCCTGGCCGATCATTTCCTGCGGCGCTTCGCCCGCAAGCACGGCATCAAATTGCCCCGTATTTCCGCCCACGGCATGGATATTCTTAAGGGCCACTCCTGGCCGGGCAATGTGCGCGAGTTGCAGAATGTGATCGAACGGGCGGTGATTCTCTGCGGTGACGACGGGGAATTGCGCGCGGAGCATTTCGGGGTCGGCCGGCTGCCGGAACCGGCGGCGCCGGAGCCCCTGGCGCCCGCCCTAAGCTCAACCGCCGCCGAGCCGGTGGCGCCGGCGCCCGCCGCGCCCCTGGCGGCCGAGGGCGCTTTGCCCCCGCTCAGCGAGATGGAGAAACGGCATATTTTAACCGCCCTGGAACATTGCCACGGCAACCGGACCCATGCCGCCAAACTGCTGGGCATCAGCATTCGCACGTTGCGCAACAAGCTTAACGAGTACAAATCCGACGGGCAAACGAACATCCCAGGCGATGCCGGGGATAGCGCCGAGCCGGAAAATGAACACGCCGAAGGCGTGGAAGCGGGCGCTTAACCCGGGGAAACGGCGGCGACCCGGTCGGGCGTTTCCGTTTCGGAACCACGGAGGAAAAACCTAAGCCGAAAGGGGGGCGCGCGCCGGGCGCGGATTTATTTCGCTTCGCGGGCGAATGCGGTATACGTTGAGAGCGGTTAGCCCGCGGGTCATTATAACCGGATTCACGGACGCTTAAGGCATGAATTCAGCCGCGCCATCGCAACCGCTGGTTCTGGTGATCGATGATGACCAGAATTTGAGGGAATTGCTCGCCTTAATCCTGCGTCGGCAGGATTTAAACGTGATGACGGCCGAATCCGGCGCCCAAGGACTGGAGTTGATCCAGTTGCATTCCTTCGACGTGGTCTTGCTGGATATCGGCCTGCCGGATATGGATGGCTTCGAAGTCTGCCGGCATTTCAAAACCTCCGACGCGCTCCGGCATATCCCCATCATCTTGATCACCGGCCGGGAAAGCATCGAAGACAAGGTAAGAGGGTTCGAGCTCGGCGCCAGCGACTACATCAACAAGCCGTTCGATGAAAAGGAGCTGCGGGTGCGCGTGCTGGCGGTGATCCGCGCCAAATTGGGGCAGGACCAATGGCTGGCGGCCAACCGGCGCGAGCGTTCGCGCACGCAACAAGAATTGCTGCGTATCAGCAAAGCCGTCGATAGCGCCAGTGACGCCATCTCGATCACCGACGCCGAAGGCAAACAGCTCTTTCACAACCACGCCTTC
This sequence comes from Verrucomicrobia bacterium UBA1319, assembly GCA_002306985.1. GTDB lineage: Bacteria > Verrucomicrobiota > Verrucomicrobiia > Limisphaerales > UBA1319 > UBA1319. Next base: position 25,551 of record DBTJ01000010.1, on the reverse strand, counting down.
CTCACCCTCTTCGAATACGCCTTAAACCAGGCGGATTGGACGGACGGGCACCGGGCGATATTTGTCGATCCCAAGCGCCGGGATTACATCTGGGACACCTGCCGCTCGGGGGGGTCCTGGCGGGGCGAGCTGGAAATGCTGGCTCATGGCGGCCGCCGCATCGCGATGCTCGCGCGCGCCGACGCCATCAAGGACGACCGGCAGACGGTTATCGGGAGCGTTTGGATTTTTACCGACATCCAGGAACGCAAGCGGCTGGAGCGGGAATTGATTTACCTGGCGAGCCATGATTCGCTGACGAATTTGCGCAATCGCCGCTCCTTCGCCGAGCAACTGGAAGCCTCCGTATTGCAGGCCAAGCGCGGCTATCCCAGCACGCTGATTTACCTCGATCTGGATCACTTCAAGAACATCAACGATACCTTGGGCCATTCGGCCGGGGACCGCATGCTCCGGGAGATCGCCGTGCAATTGGCCGGGGGCATCCGGAATTGCGACGTGCTGGCGCGCCTGGGGGGGGATGAGTTTGGCGTGCTCCTGCCGCATAGCACCCTGGTCCAAGCCGAGGTGGTGGCGCGAAAGATCCTGCGCATTTGCGATGAATTTCGCCATCAGGAAACGGGCCAGTGTTTCACCACCAGCGCGAGCATCGGCCTGGCGGCGGTGGAAGCCAGCCTCTCGGTCGATGAAGTGCTGGCGCGCGCCGATTGCGCCTGCAACCTGGCGAAAGCCAAAGGCCGCAACCGGGTGGAAACGTTTCGCCCGGATGACGCCGAGTTGGCCCGCCTGAGCCGGGAGACCAGCCTGGGGCCGATGATCAAAGACGCGTTGCGCGACGGGCGCTTCGAGCTCTGGCTCCAGCCGATCGTGGCGCTGGATGGCCGGGGCGGGCCCTGTTTTGAGGTGCTCCTGCGGATGCGCGACGTGGCGGGCAAAATGATCATGCCCGACGCCTTTATCCCCACGGCCGAGCGCCTGGGCTGCATGCCCCAATTGGATCAATGGGTGGCGCGGCACGCGATCGAATTCCTCCGCGCCTGCCCCGGCGCCCGTTTGCACGTGAATTTATCCGCCAAATCCCTGGACGAATCGCAGCTGACGCCCTTTATTCAGGACGCGGTTAAATCGGCCGGGGTCGATCCTTCCCAACTGGTGTTCGAAATCACCGAAACCGCCATGATTGTCAACCTGGCGTCCGCCCGCCTTTTCCTGCAACAAATGAAGGGGCTGGGATTCAAGACCGCGCTGGACGACTTCGGTTCCGGGTTCACGTCCTTGAGCTATCTGCGGGAATTACCGGTGGACATCATCAAAATCGACGGCTCGTTCATCCATAATCTCGACACGGACAAAGTGAACCAAACCCTGGTTCGCTCGATGAACGACATCGCCCATCTTCTAGGCAAGGAAACCGTCGCCGAGTATGTCGAGACCGAAGCCATTTTGGAAACGATCCGGGAAATCGGCGTCGACTACGCCCAGGGATGGCATACGGGCAAACCGCGGATCGCCGCCAAAGCGCAAATGGACTTGGTTGCCACACCCGCGGCCTGAGGGCGTGGCGCCGGCGCGCGGGCGATCAGATCCAACCTTTTTTGAGCAACGCCGTTTTCACGGTTTGCGTGAGCGCCAGGTACAATCCCAGGGTTAACGCCAGCAACGGCCAATAGAGCGGCGGCAAGGCGGTGAAGCCCAGGGCGGGCCCCAAGGGCGAACGCGGCAGCCAGACGCCAATGCCCATGATCGCCAGGGTGGTAACCGTGAGCAAGATGCTGGGGCGGCTTTGCAGAAACGGAATCCGATGGGTGCGGATGATGTGAATGATCAGGGTTTGCGTCATCAGCGACTCGATGAACCACCCCGTCTGGAAGACGGCGGCCCGGGCCGGATTCCAGCAGTCGAACACGTACAGCATGATAAAGTACGTGGTGTAGTCGAAGATGCTGCTGAGCGGGCCGATGCACAGGATGAAACGCCGAATTTCACCGACCGACCAGGGCCGCGGTTTGGCGACTTGCTCCTCGTCCACGTTATCCGTGGGGATGGCGATCTGAGAAAAATCGTAGAGGAGATTGTTGGTGAGGATTTGCATGGGCGCCATCGGCACAAACGGCAGAAAGGCGCTCGCGCCCAGGACGCTGAACATGTTGCCGAAGTTGGAGCTCGCCCCCATGCGCACGTATTTCAGGATGTTCGCGAATACTTTGCGGCCCTCGATCACCCCTTGTTCCAGCACCATCAGGCTCTTTTCCAACAAAATGACGTCGGCGGAATCCTTCGCGATATCCACCGCGCTGTCCACCGAGATGCCGACGTCGGCGGCCCGCAGGGCGGGGGAGTCGTTGATGCCATCCCCCATGAACCCCACCACGTGGCCGTTGGCTTGGAGTCGTTTTACGATGCGTTGTTTGTGCGCCGGTGAAAGCCGGGCGAACAAGGTGTTTTCCTCGACGGTTTTGGCCAGCTCGTCGTCGGTGAGGACTTCCACTTGGCTGCCGAGGATCACCCGGTCGACTTTCAAGCCGACGTCGACGCAGACTTTGCGGCTCACCAGGTCGTTGTCGCCGGTGAGGATTTTCACGGTGACCCCGTGTTTGGCCAGGGCCGCCAGGGCGGGCTCGGCGGTTTCCTTGGGGGGATCGAGAAAGGCGACGTAGCCGATGAGAATTAAATCATTTTCGTCCAGGCGCGTGCATTGGCTGCGGTGATCCAGGTCTTTATAGGCGACGGCGAGGACGCGAAATCCGTTGGCGTTCAGATGCTCGTATTCGTCCTTTAAATCGAAGAGCAGCACCGGGTTCATCTCGAACACGTCGCCGTTGAGTTCGAACCGATTGCACCGCTTGAAAATTTCCTCGGGCGCCCCCTTGGTGAGGAGCCGGTGGCTGCCCTGGGGCGTTTCGATCACCACGGACATGATGCGCCGGGAAAAATCGAAGGGGATTTCATCCACCTTGCGCGTGCCCTCTTGGGCGAGTTGCGGCTGCAAGTCCTCATGTTCGAGAATGGCCCGGTCGAGCACGTTCTTGAGGCCGGTTTGGAAATAGCTGATTAAATAAGCCATCAAGAGCACGCGGTCGTCCTCTTCGCGCGCGACGTCGCAATGGTACTCGAGAATGACGCGGTCCATGGTGAGCGTGCCCGTCTTGTCCGCGCACAACACGTCCATGGCGCCAAAATTCTGGATGGAATTGAGGCGTTTCACGATGACCTTTTTGCCCGACATGGCAATGGCGCCTTTGGAGAGGCAGACCGAAACGATCATGGGCAGCATCTCCGGCGTGAGCCCCACGGCGACGGCGAGCGAGAAGAAGAAGGCCTCGTTCCAATTGTGCTTGGTCAAGCCGTTGATCAGAAACACCACGGGCACCATGACCATCATGAAACGGATCATGAGCCAGGTGAATTGATTGATGCCCTTGTCGAAGCTGGTTTCCACTTGCGGGCCGGAAATGGCTTTGGCCATGCTGCCGAAGTAAGTCTGGGGGCCGGTGGCGAGCACGATCGCGGTGGCGGCGCCGCTTTCCACGCTGGTGCCCAAGTAGGCGATGTTGACTAATTCCAGCGGGGGGCGATTCGGCGTGGTGTCCGGCGCGTCGGTCTTTTCCACGGGCAGCGATTCGCCCGTCAGGCTCGATTGGATGATGAACAAATCCTTGGCGGTAAGCAGGCGGACATCGGCGGGGATCATGTCGCCGGCGGAAAGCTGGATCAAATCTCCCGGCACGAGTTCGCGCAGCGGGATTTCCCGGGGTTTGCCGCCGCGCACCACCGTGGCGGTAACCCGGATCATGGCTTTTAGCCGGGCCGCCGCGGCGTCGGCGCGCGCTTCTTGCACAAAGCGCAACCCCACGCCCAGCACGACCATGAGGGACATGACCACGCCGGAACGGTAGTCTTTGGTGGCGAATTCGATGATCGCCAGCACGCTGAGCAGGATGACCAGCGGGTTGCGGGCGGCCACGCCCAGGCGCCAGAGCCAGCCGCGCTCTTTTTCGCGGCCCATGTCGTTCGGACCGTGCGCTTGGAGCCGCTCCGCCGCGGTTTCCGCGGACAGGCCCTCGGCGGGCGTTTGGAACTTGGCCAACGCGTCCTTGGCGTCCAGGCGCGCGGTTTCTAGAATCAAGGGCGAAAACCGGATGGCTGGGTTATGCTTTGCTGATGGCATGTCGGGGTTGTGACAACCGGCGCACATCATGCTCCGAACTCGGTGGCTGACTAGACAAAAATGCGGCGCGCGCCCGATTTTCTCGGGGGCTCGCCGCCGGCGGAGGAACCCGGCTTCCGGTCGGCACGGTTAGCGGCGTTTTGCGCGCGCGGGGCGTTCATCTTGCAAAAAAACGGATACCGATTATGATACCGCAATTAATTTCGCGCGGTTGACGCTTCGTTCGGGCGATGAAAAAAACGCCGGCTTGGCTTGCGAAACCAGCGTTTAGTGTGTTATTCTTCAGGCTTGCTGAATCCGCGTTGTTGGCGCAAGCATGAGGGGGAGTGGATAAGCTCGTTTCATCCGGTTCGTTTGAATATATGAAAAAAGTTATCAAATTGGGTGTCGTGGGTTGCGGTTATTGGGGGCCAAATCTGGTCCGGAATTTCCGCGCGGTGAATGGCTGCAAAATGGAGGTGATTTGCGATGCCGATGAAAAACGGCTCAATCACATGAAGTCCCTTTTCCCCGAATTACAAACCAGCGCGGACTTCGATAAGACGGTGAACGATCCCAATTTGGACGCGATCGCGATCGCGACCCCCGTCCGCTTCCATTTCCAAATGGCCAAGGCCAGTTTAACGGCCGGCAAGCATACCTTTATCGAGAAACCCATGGCCAGTTCTTCGTCGGAATGCGATGAATTGGTCGAAATCGCCCGTAAAAAGAACCTCACCTTGATGGTGGGCCACACCTTTTTATATTCCCCGCCCGTCCGGAAAATGAAGGAAATCGTGGATAACGGGGATATTGGCGACATTCAATATATCTCCTCCCGCCGCCTGAATCTCGGGTTGTTCCAGAAGGATATTAACGTGGCCTGGGACTTGGCGCCGCACGATCTCTCGATCATCCTCTACGTCATGGGTGAAAACCCGGAGTCGGTGAGTTGTTCCGGCTCGGCGCACGTGAACAAAGGCATTGAGGACGTGACCGTGATGTATTTGGAATTCAAGCGCAAGCGTTGCGCTTTCGTTCACAATAGCTGGCTCGACCCCCATAAAGTGCGGGAAATGACCATTATCGGCAGCCGCCGCATGATCGCTTACGATGACACGGCGCCGCTGGAAAAGATTAAAATCTACGATACGCGGGTGGAAGTGCCGCCCCATTACGATTCCTTCTCCGAGTTCCAATACGCTTACCACTACGGGGATGTTTACTCGCCGTACATCAAGCAAGAGGAGCCCCTCAAAGTGGAGTGCCAGCACTTCGTCGATTGCATTCAAAGCGGCAAGGAGCCGTTGACCAACGGCCGCTACGGCCGCGATTTGGTGCGCATCCTGGAGGCCTCCTCCCAGTCCCTGAAACAAGGCGGCGCGGCGGTGCCCTACGCAAAAAGCTAAAGCCGTCCGGGTTTCTGCCGATAGTGCAAGGGTAAAACTTGTGTGTCGGCGTAACTCGGTTGGTTTTGGACATTTTAATTCCACCCCATGGACTCACAGAATTTTCTGCGCGTAGCCCCGGATGTCAAACTGGGAAAAAACACGCGCCTGTTCGCGTTCGTCAACTTGTACGGTTGTGAAATCGGCGACGACACCAAAGTCGGCACCTTCGTGGAAATCCAAAAAGGCTCCAAGATCGGTTGCCGGTGCAAGATCTCCAGCCACACTTTCATTTGCGAAGGGGTGATAATCGAGGATGAAGTGTTTGTCGGCCACAACGTGACGTTCATCAACGACCTGTTCCCGCGCGCCACCACCGCGGCGGGCGCCCCGCAAACGGAGGCCGATTGGAACTGCGTTAACACCTATATTAAAAAGGGCGCCTCCATCGGGTCCAGCGCCACGATCCTGGCGGGCATCACCGTGGGCGAGGGCGCGTTGGTCGGCGCGGGAAGCGTCGTCACCAAAGACGTGCCGGCGCGCGCCGTGGTGGCGGGCAATCCCGCCCGGGTGTTGCGTTATTTACCCGCGCCGCGGTGAATCCAGTTATGTCGATACCGTTTTTGGATTTAGCCGCCCAGCACGCGCCTTTGCTGGGCGAAATTAACGCCGCCATCCAGGAAGTCATCGCCCAATCCGCCTTCGCGGGCGGCCCGCGCGTGGCGGCCTTCGAAAAGGATTTCGCGGCCTATTGCCGCGTGAATTACTGTTCCGGCGTCGGCCATGGCACCGACGCGTTGTGGTTCGCTTTGCTGGCCTTGGGCATCGGCCCCGGGGATGAAGTCATCACCGTGCCGAGCACGTTCATGGCGACCGCGGAGGCCATTTCTTATACGGGAGCCCGGCCGGTTTTCGTCGATATCGATGAAACCACTTACACGCTGGACCCGGCGCGCCTGGAAGCGGCGATTACCCCGAAAACCAAGGCCATTTTGCCCGTCCACTTGTTTGGTCAAATGGCGGATATGGAGGGCATTCTCGCCGTCGCCAATCAGCATGGTTTGCCGGTGGTTGAAGATGCGTGTCAGGCGCATGGCGCGGAATACCAAGGCCGCCGCGCGGGCTCGGTGGGGGTCCTGGGCTGTTTTAGTTTCTATCCCGGCAAAAATCTGGGCGCCTTCGGCGAAGCCGGTGGGGTGACCACGAATGACGCCGAACTGTGGGCCAAGGTCAACACGCTTCGGGATCACGGCCAAGCCAAGAAATACCACCATTCGATGGTGGGCTGGAATGGCCGCATGGACGGCATCCAAGGCGCCGTCCTGCAGGTAAAGCTGAAGTATTTGGATTCGGCCAACGAGGCGCGCCGGCGATTGGCGGAGCAATACCAACGCCTGCTTGGGGCGGTGACCGCCGTAAAAGCCCCCGTGGCCGCCGCCGCCGCCCGGCATGTGTATCACCTATACTCCGTGAGAGTTCCGAAACGCGACGCGGTCTTGAATGCCCTCGGCAAGCGCGGGATCGGTTGTGGCATTCACTATCCCATTCCCGTGCATTTACAGGCGGCCTATCGCTCGCTCGGCTTGGGGCGGGGCGCTTTTCCGCGCGCCGAACGGTGCGCGGATGAGTTTCTTTCGCTGCCAATGTTTCCCGAATTGCGGCCCGACCAAGTCGAAACAGTGGTCCAAAACCTGAAGGAGTGCTTGGCCGAGTGATGGCCGTGCCACCGCGTCCGGCGCTAGGCGAGTCGTATGGCTTCGCGGCGGCGCCAGAATGAACGCCCACGGGAACCCCGGTGTCCTGTAATGAGGCAGGTTTGTTTGAAATGATCTAGAATGGACTAAAACCTGCTATTAGATTGGACGCCAAGGCTTGGTTTGCGCGCTGACTAAGCGGGTTGGACGGGCCCTGGCAAAGGGCAGGGAATCGGGGTGAGTGTTCGCTGATCCTGTTCTAGTATAGTCGTTTATGATGATTGATAAGGTGGGGATCTTAGGTTTCTACCGGTCGGTTTTTATAACCAGCAAAGGGACCCAGGGGAATTGTGCGCTGAGTTGATTTTCTCGTTTTTGAGAAGACTCGAAGGGTTTTAAGGCTTTTCCTGGTCTTATCTTTTTAGATCGTCGGGGGTGGGAGATTAGCATCATTCATGGAACGCGCGATCCCGCGTTCCGGAAATGAACGCGGCGCGAGCTTGAGGTGTCGTAGGCTACTTGATACCTGGATAAACCGGGGTATCTGTGTTAGATTGACGGATATTTAAACTTAGCAATAGTTTTTTGCATACATGAGTGAGCAACCAAACCAAAACAGTGGCATCACCCTGACAGATATCTTGTTTATTCTGTTTCGCCGCAAATGGATCATCATCGGTTTGACCGCGATGGGCGCCGTGCTGGCGGTGGCTTATTTCTTATTGGCTCCGCCCTCGTACGAATCTCAATCCCAGATTTTAGTCCGGTACATCCAAGAGAATAAAGTGGCCACGCCGGGCGAAACCCTGGATGCCATGAACCAGGTGCGCATGCCCGAAATGCGCGGGGACACGATCATTAACAGTGAAATCTCCATCATCACCAGCTTGGATTTGGCCGTGCGAGTGGCGGCTAAAGTGGGGGCCACCAACATTTTAAAAGGTTCCAAAAAACCGGTCTCCGATCTGGCCGCCGGCGGCTACATCGCCGGCCATTTGAAGGTGGAGCCCATGGTGAAGGGCAACGTGATAACGGTGAAGTTCACCCATAGCGATCCCCAAGTGGCGCAAGACGTTTTGCGGACGCTGGTGGACATCTACGCCAACGAGGTGCATTTGGAAGTCCACCGGGTCAGCCGCGCTTTCACCGCGGAAATGCAGAAACAGCAGGACACGATTAAAGTGCAATTAAAGTTGGCGGAAGATCAGCTGGGCGAAGTGAAACAAAAAATGGACGTCATTTCCATCGAGGATAGCAAGAAGTCCTTGGCGCTGGAAAGTAGCATGGTCCGGCAAGCGTTGATGATGGCGCAGGCCGAGTTGGCGCAGTACCAAGCCTTGGGGGCGGACATGAATTACACCAATCCGCCGGACGCGGGGGCCGGTTCGGCGAATGCGATGGGCACCAACCGCGTCGTCAACAAAGATCTCATGGCCGACTACCGGGAGTTGGTGGGCACGATTAACGTTTTGGAAAAATCCTTGGCGAATTCCCGGGCGACCCTGACCGAGACGAATCCCCGGGTGCAAAACCTCCGGCTCACGCTCGAAGATAGCCGTAAGCGGAAAAGCCAAATGGAAAAAGACAACCCGCATTTGGTGATTTTGGGGATGAGCGGCGTGGCGGGCATGTCGAGCAAGGAAGACATGGGCATGCTCGATAATTACCGGGTGCCGATGCTGCTGGCCAAAATCAGCACGCTAACCAATCAACTGGCGATGATCAGCGCCGAGGCGCGCAAGCTTGACCAGTCCTCGGCCCTGTACAACGAATATCAAGGCCGCCGCGACCGGTTGGACCAGCTTTACCGCGCGTACTCGACCAAGTCCGATCTCGCCATGATCGATAACGGCTTGGGCGGGGACAAAGTGTCCAATTTGAGCGTGATTCAAACGGCGACCCCCGGCGGCCCCACGGTGATTAAAACGCTGAAGGTCAGCGCGGCTCTCTTCGCCGCTTGGGCGGGACTGGGTTTATTCCTGGCGTTCTTCTGGGAACGAGTGGTTGATCGCAGCCTCAAACGGCCCGCCGAAATCGCCGGCAAACTCAACCTGCCGTTGTTTCTGTGGATTCCCCGACTTGCCCTGGGCAAAAGCAACGGGGCGCCGGGCTCGCGCAAGAGCCTGCCCGCGCCTAAGCCCGCGGGCGGTTCGGAGGCCGGTGAAGTTGTGGCGCCGCCGGTGCTCGCGGGTGGCGATCCCGGCCAAGACATGGACTTGGGGAATGACGCGCAGGAGTTACGCCCGTATTTCGAAGCCTTGCGCGACCGGTTGGTGATGCATTTCGAAACCAATAATTTGACCCACAAACCCAAGCTGGTGGCCTTGACCAGCCCGGGCGCGGGCTCCGGCGTCAGCACTTTGGCGGCGGGCCTGGCTTCCGCCCTTTCCGAGATGGGCGATGGGAACGTGCTCCTGGTCGACATGAATATTCAGAATGGCGTCATCAAGCCGTTCCATCATGGCAAGCCCACGTGCAATTTGAATGACGCGTTCGAGGGCGAACGCCGCGATAGCGCCATGGTGAAGCAGAATTTCTACATGGTTTCCGGCAATTTAAGCGACGACACCGTGCCCCGGGTTATGCCGAAACGCTTTTCCCACCTGATGCCCCGCATGAAGGGCAGCGATTACGATTACATTATTTTCGACATGCCGCCCGTGCATCAGACCAGCATCACCCCCCGGCTGGCGAGCCACATGGACATCACGTTGCTGGTGCTCGAGGCGGGGAAGGAACCGGTGGACCAAGTCAAGCAAGCGGTCGAATACTTGAAAGCCGGCAAAGTGGAGGTGGGCGTGGTGCTCAATAAAAAACGCGATTTTGCGCCGGGCAAAATTCTTCCGTCCATTTGAAACCGTCTTTTTCACGCGCGCGCGCGACGCATCATGAAGGCTTTAGCCAGCCCGCCGGATAAACAATTCGCCTATTGGGTGGCGGCGCTAAGCGCGCTCTTCGCCGCCCCGCTTTATCAATTGTTCCGGCTGGCTTTGCGGGACGAGTTTTCCTCCTATATCCTGCTGATCCCGGTGATCGCCGTTTATTTGGCGAGTCTCCGCTTCAAGTCCCTGCCCGCGGCGGGGCCGCGCGCTTGGCCGGAGGCCGGGGTGCTGGGCTTGGCGGGTTTGGCGGCCGCTGGTCTGTGGCTGGGCGCCAATAAGGATCTGCTGACCCTAGCCCCCAACCTGAGCTCCAGCCAGCTCCTGGACGCGCGCGGTTTCGCGCTGAAATTACGCCAGGGGGGCAGCCCGCTGGCCGAATCGCTCTGGCGGCGATTCACGCCGGCAAGTAAAATCACCCTCTCGGACCCCGCCGCCACCGAGGCGCGGGTGGCCGCGACCCTGGCGGCCGAGCTAAACGCGCGGCTCAACGGCGAGGCTATGGTGGACGCGGCGCAGCTGGACAGTCTGCCGTTGCGCAAGGAGACGCGCGCGCAAATCGAGTCCGCCCGCCCAGGCGGTCCCCCGGCGCGGTTCAACCGGCGGGTGTTGGAGGATTGCTTTCCCGGGGAAATCGCCGCGCATCCGTTGCGCTCCGCCGATGGCCTGGCCGGGTTGATTTTGGCTTACGTGCTCCTGGTTTGGGCCGGGGCGTACCTGTTTTGGGGGCGGGCGCGGTTGGGCGAAGTGCTGCTGCCGGCGGGGCTGCTGATTTTTCTGACGCCGTTTCCCGGCTGGCTGGTCAACGGGATGGAATTGTTTTTCCAAAAAACCTCCGCCGACGCCACCCAGTGGTTGTTCGATCTCACGCGCACGACTTATTCGCGCTCCGGCCAGGTGTTCGATCTGCCGGGCATCAGCTTGGTCGTGGCGCAGGAATGCAGCGGGGTCCGCTCCAGCCTGGTGTTGTTCATCACGGGCTTGATCGCCGGCAACCTGTTCCTGAAATCCGCCTGGGCCAAGGGATTGCTCGCTTTCATGGTCATTCCGCTGGGCATTTTGCGCAATGGCTTCCGGATCTTCGTGATCGCCCAGCTCTGCGTTCACGTGAACCCGAATATGATCGATTCCTACATTCACCGGCAGGGCGGGCCCGTGTTTTTCGCGCTTTCCTTGATTCCCTTTTTTGCCCTGATCGCGGGCTTGCGGTGGTGGGAAAAACGGGGGAAGACGGGGTCGGGCGCCGGGGGATAATTTGTCGATTCAAGGATCGATTTGGCCAGACAGCCGGGGTAGATTACGCTTAACTAAAGCTGAATTTAATCATGAGTAAATGCACATGGCTAGCGAACTGGGGAGCGGGCAATGGCCGCCGTACATTGGGCTGGGTGGGAATGGTCGCCGCCCTCGCCATGCTTTTGGCGACGGGTTGCTCCAAGCAGGGTAAGGTTGAAAAACACTTGCGCAAGGGCGACGAGTATTTCCGCGCGGAGGCCTACAACAAAGCGTCCATCGAGTACCTGAACGTGTTGCGCCTGGACCGGGCCAACCGCGCCGCGCTGCTCAAGCTCGGAGCGGTCTACCTGGGGGAGGGGGATAATTTACCCGCCTGGTGGTATAGCGGCCGCGCGGTCGCGCTGGATACCAACGACGTGGCGGCCCGGGTCCAATTCGGCAAAACCCTCGACGCGCTGGGCAATTGGCACGATGCCCGGGAAATGGCGCTCTTCGCCCTGGCTAAGCAGCCCACCAACGGGGTCGCCATGATGCTGTTGGTGGACTCCCTGCCGGCCAGCAACGTGAGCACCAATGAAATGTACGAGGTGCTCAACCGCCTGCTGGCCCTGCAGCCCGGCGGCGCCAAGCTGCCGGAGTACCACCTCGCGCTGGGGAATCTCTACGTGCGACTGCGCGATCTCAACAAGGCCGACGCCGCGTTCCGCGCCGCCATTGCCCTGGACCCGAGAAACGGCGTCGCGCACTGGGGCCTGGGAGCCGTTTCCGCCGTGGCCAACGATTTCAAGCAAGCCGAGGCCACGTGGAAAAACGCGCTGGAATTTTTGCCCGCGCACGCGCCGGAGCGGCTGAAATACGCCAATTTCAAGCTCGTCCGCGGCGAAGTCGCCGAAGGCCGTAAATTCCTGGAGGATTTGACCGCCAAGGCGCCCGATTTCATCACGGCCCAACTGCGCCTGGCCGAGCTGGCGCTAGGCGAAAAGCGGTATGCCGAGTGCGAAAATTTGCTGGGGCGCATGCTGGCGCAAAGCCCCAACAACTACAACGCCATCTTGCTGAACGTCCAGCTCGCCCGCCTCAAGGGCCAGCCCGCCAAGGCGGTGGCCGATCTCGAAAAGCTGGCGGCCAACGAACTCTATTCCCGCTCGCCCATTGTGCGTTACCAGCTGGCCATGGCCCAGCTGCAAAACACCAATCGGTTGGAAGCCGTTAAAAACCTCCGCGCCGCGGTGGATTTGGACACCAACTACTTCGACGCGGTGTTTTTGCTCTCGGACCTTTACGCCGCCGGCGGCGAGGCCTCCAGCGCGATTCGCCTGCTCTCCAATTTGAGCAACCGGCCGGACCTGCAAAAGCTGCCCTACATCCATAAACAGGCGGTCCTGCGCCTCGCCCGCGTATTCCAGTCGCAGCGCGATTATAAATCCGTGGAATCCGTCTGCGCGGCGTTCGCGCAGGCCTATCCTACGGACCCCGACGCCTGGTTTAGCCTGGGGGAAAGCCGGGCGAGCCTCAAGAATACCAAAGGCGCGCGCGAGGCTTTTGAAAAAGCCGCCGCGCTGGCCCCCGCCAACGCGCGCCTGCTCGGCCAGGTCGTGCAGATGGATATGGCCGATAAGAAAACGAACGCCGCGTTGAAACGGGTGGAGGGCGCCGTGGAGCAGAATCCCAAATCGGCGGACCTGCTTTCCTTGCTGGCGGCCGTGTTGATGGATTCCGGCCAACCCGCCCAAGCCGAAGCCGCCCTGAAGAAAGCGCTGCAATTCGAGCCCAACGCCACCGGCCCGTACATGAATTTGGCGCGCCTCTACAATTCCATTCACCAGCCCAAGGATGCCGTGGCCACGCTCCAGTCGTTGCTCGACAAATATCCCAAGGAGGTCTCCGCCATCACCAATTTGAACACCGAAGCCGTCAACGTCTACGTTTCGACCTTGATGTTGGTGGCGGGGATTCAGGAATCGGTGAAGGATTACGCCGCCTGCCGGGCGGCCTACGAACAGATATTGGAAGTGATGCCGAGGTATTATCCCGCGATGAACAACCTCGCTTACCTTTGGGCGGAAAACTTGGGGGATTTGGCCAAAGGCCTGGCCTACGCCCGGCAAACGCGCCAGTTGAATCCGAACGACGCTTCCAGCGGCGACACGTTGGGCTGGATTCTTTACCGCCAAAACGCTTACGCGGAGGCGCTGCCGCTCATTCAAGAAAGCGCCGAGAAACTGCCCGAAAATCCCGAGATCCACTATCATTTGGGCATGCTCTATTCGATGGTGGGCAATGAGGACGGGGCGCGCAACGAACTGCGCGAAGCCCTGAGCCTGTTGAAAGATCCCACCGTGCGCAAGGGTTTCCTGAACCCCGAAGGCCCGGCGTGGCAAAAAGAAGCCCAGGAACGCCTCAACTTTTTGGCCGCCGACGCTAATGCCGGAGCGAACCTGAAGCCCGCCGAGTTGGAAGAACGGCTGGCGCGCCAGCCGAACGACCTCATTTTAGTGAATCGGTTGGGCGCGGCCTACGAAAAAGCAGGCGCTTGGCCCAAGGCGATCGAGCTGTACCAGAAAACGCTCTCGGCCAATCCTAAAACCGCGGAAACCCTGGTGACCCGGCTGGCTTCCGCCTATGAAAAATCCGGGGATTTGCCCCGGGCCGAGGAATTGATCGAGCGGGTGGCCAAAATCGGCGCGCCCGCCGCCAAGGAATTGAGCGTCCGCTTGGTGACCGCCTACGAAAAAGCGGGCGCGCCGCAAAAAGCCGCCGCCGTCTGCGAGCGGTTGATCGCCGCCGGGGCGGACTCCGTCGAAACCCGGCTGACGTTGGTGCGCTTGTATGCGGACAAGTTGGGGGACAACAAAAAGGCGTTCGAGCATGCCCGCATAGCCCGCAATTTAGCCCCCCAAGACGCCACGGTTTCCACCATCGCCGCGCGGTTGGCTTATCGCATCGGGGATGCCAAATGGGCGGCTTCCCTCTTGTCGGATACCTTGCGCCTGGCGCCCAACCAGCCCGATGTGCAATTAGATTTGGCTCTGGCCCAATATGCCATCGGCCAAGTGAGCGAAGCGGTGGCCAACGCCGAAGCCGCCGCCCGGGCCGGCGCCGCCTTCCCCCGATTGGCCGAAGCGAAGCAGTTCGCGGCCTTCGCCACCCTCTACGCCAATCCCGCCAAGTTAGCGGCCGCCAACGCGGATATCCAAAGCGCGCTGAAAACCAACGCCAATTACCTGCCCGCCCTGATGGCGAATGGCGTGCTCTTGGAGACCTCGGGCGACGCCGCTTCGGCCGCCCGCGCGTACGACATCATCTTGGGGCTCTACCCGCAATTCCTGCCCGCGACCCGCAGCCTGGGCATTTTACTGGCCGGCGCCGCGCAAACGGAAAGCCGGGCGCTGGAGTTGCTGAATCCCATTCGCAATCAAAATCCCAAGGACGCCCCGGTGGCGAAGGCGATGGGGATGGTGTATTTAAATCGGAAAGACGCGGCCAAGGCGGTTTCGCTCTTGAAGGACGCCAGCGCGGGCTTGCCGGCCGATCCGATGGTGTTTTTCCATCTCGGCCAGGCTTGCCAACTCAACCGGGACGCGGCCGAGGCGCAGAAAGCCATGCAAACCGCGATCCAGCTCGGGCTGAAAGACCCTTGGTTGCAGGAAGCCCGGAAGTTGGCGCCGGCTAAAAAATAGCCTCCCCGCCCGGTGGGTGGGTCGGATTACGGTCAGGCAGGCCTGGCCGCGGGTCGTGGTGTGGTGGACGGTGATTCATTCATGCGTGATTCCGGGCATAACGAAAGTGGACCGCGGGCAGCCGTCAACCCGGCGGCGGTTTCGCAACTTGCCATCTGGCGACAGCGGCTGGCCTTGCGCTATAAAAGTATCGGGGCGGCCGCGCTGTGCCTGGGCGCGGTGCTGTTCGCCTTAGGGTTCAGCCTGGAACGTTATTCGGTTCAAGCGCGACTTTGGTACGCCTTGCCCGCCGGCGTCGGGCTGGATGGGACGAATGCCGTTTTGCCCAACGCGACCGGGTCGCCCGCCGATTTTTACACCCATAATCTGCGCGCCGAATTGGCCGGCCCGGCGGTTTTCGACGCCGTTTACAAAACCTCCAAATTCGCTTTCGCGCCCGAACAGTTGCGGGCGGACGTGCGGTTTTCCATCGCGGAGTCCAGCCGCACGATCGCCATCGAGGCGCGCTCCAGCCGGCCGGAGGAAGCCGCGCAAATGGCGGCCTTGTGCGCGCGGGAGACCGAAAATCAGGTGCGCGAGTTTTGGCGTCAGGCCGTCGCCGCGCAACGACAGTTGATTTCCGACCGCATTAAGCCGCTGGAGGACCGCATCGCCGCCAGCCAGACCGAGGCGCGGGCGTTGCTGGCCAAACGGCCTGACGCCATGTCGGACCAGGATTGGCAGTCCTTATCGCGCGAGTTGCGCGACTTGGAGAAACGGCGCTACGCATTGGAAACGCGGCTGGGGGCGGACCGCTCGCGTTATGAAGTGCTCGCCCGGGAACTGCAAACCCGCAACTCCCCGCTGACGGCCGATCGCCAGGCCTTGCAAGAGGCCCTGCGCGTCTACACCGAGGAGCACCCCAAAGTCAAAGCGCTGAAGGAAAAAATCCAGCGGGCCGAAACCCAAGCCCAAACCGCCGCCGGGGCGGGCATTGAATGGGGCGAAACCACCAATGTCTGGCTGCAAAAAATCCAGCTGGAGACGCTGGATTTGCGCGCCCAGATCGCTAGCGGGACCCAGGAACTCGAGGGCGTGGCCCGGCAAACGGAGCAGCTCCGGTCCAGTTTGGAGCTGTCGAGCGAAGCGGGGGTGGAGTTGCACCGGTTGGAGGCCGCTTTGCAGATTTTAAAGCAGCAGCGGTTGCGCCTCATTCAACAACAGGAAGCGGCGCGGTTTTTGGAGGAAGCCAGCGCTTCCCTTAACCAGCTCGTCGAACCCGCTCGGCTGGAGAATGTCTCGCGCCGGGCCAAATGGATTCAAGGCGGCCAGTGGGGCGGGGCGGGCTGGCTTTTCGGGCTAGCCTTGGGCGTCGTTTTGACTTTGGTTCGCGCCGGTGGCAATCACCCGATTCGATCGGCGAATCACTTGCGGGCGATCACCGGTTTGCCGATTCTCGGCGGAGTCGGGGATTTGCGGGGATTGGCGGAGCCTACGCTCCAAATCTGGGCGATCAAAACGTTCGCCCAGCTGCTGCAAGCGGTGCGCGGCGAGGGCGAGGGCGCCTTGGTGTTCGGCTTCGCTTCCTCCCGCCCGCGCGAGGGGAAGACGACTTGGATCAAATGGCTGGCCAAGGCGGCGCATCGGGAAGGGTATTCGGTGGCCGTGTATGGCGGTCCGGCGGCGGAAGATCCGCTGGCCCCGCCCCGGCTCACGGCCGCGGTGGCGGCGCCGCTGGCGACCGGCGGGGACGCGGCGGAACCACCGGCGTGGACGGTGGCCGACCCCGGGGCGGGAAGCGCCCCTTCCGAGCCGCCCAACGAGCCCGCCAGCCAAGCTATTTGCCTTGCGGACCCCCCTGAGAAATGGCATATTGCGAGCCGCTTCCAAGCCGCCTTGGCCCAATGGCGGGGCAGGGAGAAGACTGTTGTGTTTGTGGAATTGCCGCCTGGTTCCACGCCCGAAAGCCTGTTGATGGCCGAACGCGTCCCCAATTTGGTCTGGGTAAGCGACTGCACAATCGCCAACGAAGAGGATACTAGAATGCAAGTAGCGACATTAAAAGACTGCCGGTGCCAGCTCATCGGCGCGGTCATCAATCGATCCCGGGAAGCGGCCGCTGGACGCCTGAGCTTGTGGTGCTTGCTAGCCGCGCTCGGGTGGCTGGCGACGGGCGTCCAAACGCGCGCCGCGGACGCCTTGGCTCCCGCCACTCCCCCCACCAACCAAACCGCCGTGCTCTCCGGAACGGCGTTGAAGAAATTGGCGCCCTGGCAGGAGCGGCTCACCCTGGGCCCGGGGGACGTGCTCGATATTAGCATTTACGAGGTGCAGGATTCCAAGCGGCCCGAAGTCGCCATCGGGCCGGATGGGCGCTTGAATTATCTTCAGGCGCGCGACTTTCCGGCCACGGGCCTGACGGTCGACGAATTGCGCGAGGGGCTCGAAAAAGCGCTGGCCAAGTTTTACATGTCGCCCCGGGTGGTGATCAATCCGATTGCCTACGGCAGTAAAAAATTCGTCATCTTGGGCGCGGTGATGAAGAAGGGCGTGGTTTCCTTGGACCGGCCGCTGACCATCATCGAGGCGATTTCGCTCGGGGGCGGTTTTGCCTCCAGCGTGGAAAATCAGAATGTCGCGACGCTGGTGGATTTGAGCCGAAGTTTCATCGTGCGCCGCCAGACCGGCGGCGAATTTGCCCGGTGCCCGGTTGATTTCGAGGCGCTCTTCGGCCAGGGAGATCTCAGCCAGAATATCGCCATCGAGCCGGACGATTATTTGTATTTTCCGCCCCTGGGCATCCAGGAGGTGTATGTGGTGGGCGAATCCAGATCGCCCGGCGCGACCGCGTTTACCCGGGGCATGACGGTCATGGGCGCCATCGCCTCGCGCGCCGGCTACACCGAGAAAGCGTGGCGCACCAAAGTGCTGGTGATCCGGGGTTCCTTGAACGCCCCGCAAACGTTCATCGTTTCGATCGCCGACATCACCAAGGGGAAGGAAAAGGATTTTGCGCTTAACAATCGCGATATTATTTACATTAGCCGGAAACCCTGGGCCTACGCGCAGGAAATCCTCGAATCCGGGATTAATCAATTCTTGTACGCGGCTGTGGTCGGCTATACCGGACAACACGTTGGACCTTGGATCACCTCGCCCATCATCAAATGAACAGATATCTTTTAGCTCTCTTGGCGCCGGCGTTGCTGTGGCCGGCGGTTTACCCGGCTTTGGCGAAAGATCCTAAAGGCGCCAAAGACGAACCTTTGGTGTGGAAAGCGGTGCCGCCGGGCGGGTCCAAAAAGTTGGAGCGCCTCGATCCCAAGAGTTTCGAGCAAGTGCAGCTGACCAACCAAATCGATCCGGTGTGGACGAAGCCGCCCACGAATCTCTTTACCCTGGGGCCCGGGGACTTGATCGACATCGAGAATCTCAACGAACCGGCGCGTTTGGTGACGAGCGTGGTCGGGCCGGATGGCAAGATTTATTATAGCCTGCTGCCCGGCATGTCGGTCTGGGGCATGACCTTGATGGACGCCAAGCTCGCCTTGGAGAATTCCATGCAGAAGTATTTCAAGGCGCCGCCGGATCTGGCGGTGAATCTCAAACTGGTCCGGAGCCAGAACGCCTGGATCTTGGGCAACGTGACCAAGCCCGGCCTCTATCCGCTGCAAATGCCGATGACCATTCTGGAGGGCATTACCTACGCCGGGGGCACCGTGTTCGTGCCCGGCAGCGAGGAAGGGGTTTGCGATTTGGAGCGCAGCTTCGTCATGCGTAATGGGCAGCCGTTGCCGATCGATTTCGAGCGCCTGCTGCGCGGCGGCGATTTATCGCAAAACATTTACCTGCGCCCCGACGATTTCGTGTACTTGCGTTCCGCCACGATCCGTAACGTGTATGTGCTCGGGGCCGTGGCGGTGCCGCGCGTGGTGGCCTACAACCATAAAATCTCCCTCGGCGGGGCGGTGATCAGCGCGGGGGGCTTGGCGGAATACGCCTATAAAACCGACGTGGCCATTATCCGCGGCTCGTTGGTGACTCCCCGGGTGGCCAAGGTGGATATCGGGGCCATCCTCAAGGGCAAAGCGCGCGATATCGAGTTGGAGCCGGGCGATATTGTGTATATTCCCTACGCGCCCTGGCGCAAGGCGGCCATCATGGTGGATAGCATGGTCCGGAACTTTGTGCGCACGATCGCGATCAACGAAGGTTATCGCGCCACGGTGCCGGGCGGCTACACCACTTCGCCCATCATCAGCCCCAGCAGTTCGCCGTCACCGGTTATCTTTAACCCGGATCGCGGCTATTGACGATCATGTCCCGCGCCCGCGAGGCGTGGGAAAGTGGCTTGGCGAAAGCGCCAGCGAGGCGTTAGCTTTTTTTAGCGGGCTCCGGGCGGCGCAGGACTTCTTCGATCCAAGCGTCGTTGGCTAAATACCAGCGCACGGTTGCCCGGATGCCTTGCTCGAAGGTATGGGCGGGGCTCCAGCCCAATTCCGCCTGGATTTTGCCCGCGTCGATCGCGTAGCGGCGATCGTGGCCGGGGCGGTCTTTCACAAACGTGATCAGCCGCCGGCTGTGGCCGCCGAGCTCGGGGGCGAATTCATCGATCAAGTCGCAAATCAATTCCACGATCTTCAGGTTGGCCCATTCGTTATGGCCGCCGAGGTTGTAGGTCTCGCCGTCGCGGCCCCGGGTTAACACTTGCCAGAGGGCTTCCGCGTGGTCCTCCACGTACAGCCAATCGCGCACGTTCAGGCCGTCCCCGTACACGGGAATGGGGCGCCGGTGGCGGAGGTTTTGGATGACGACCGGGATCAGTTTTTCCGGGAATTGGTACGGCCCGTAGTTGTTGCTGCAATTGGTCACCACCGTCGGCAGCCCGTAGGTGTGGTGATAGGCGCGCACCAGCAAATCGCTCGCGGCTTTGCTGGACGAGTAGGGGGAGTTGGGGGCGTACGGCGTGGTTTCGGTGAAAAAACCCTCGGCGCCCAGGCTGCCGTAGACCTCGTCCGTGGAGACGTGATGAAAGCGTTTGTCCGCCAGTTGGCCTTCCCAGGCGGTCCGGCAGGCTTCCAGCAAATTAAACGTGCCCACGACGTTGGTGTGAATGAAATCCCCCGGCCCGGTGATGGAGCGGTCCACGTGCGACTCGGCCGCGAGGTGCATCACGTGGGTGACGCCGTGGGCTTTGACCACGCGCGCCACCGCCGCTTTATCCCGCAAGTCCACGGGCTCGAAGCGGTAGTTGCCCCGGCTCTCGACGCCGCGCAAATTCGCCAGGTGCCCCGCGTAGGTCAGGCAATCCAGATTGACCAAGAGCTCCGTTTCGGGCCGGTCGATGAGGTGGCGAATGACATTGCTGCCAATGAAGCCCGCGCCGCCAGTGAGTAATAGTCGCATAAGGTTATTCGCTCTCCAAGACCAACCGCAGGCTTTCATCCCAAGCCGGCAAATGAAGGCCGAAGGTTTTAAGGAGTTTTCCGGTGTCCATGCTCGAATTGGCCGGCCGGCGGGCGGGCGTGGGGTATTCGCTCGCGGGGATGGCCGCAATTTCGCGGCATTTCCGGTCGTTTTCCGGCAGGCCGCGCACGATCGCTTCGGCGAAGCCGTGCCAGTTGGTGCGCCCGGCGGCGCAAAGATGGTACACGCCGTTGAGCGAGGAACGGTGGGGCGCGGCCAGCGCTTGCCGGGCGGCGAAGGCGGTGGCCTGCGCGATCTGGCGGGACCATGTGGGCGCGCCGAATTGGTCGCTCACGATGCGCAGCCGCTCCTTTTCCCGGGCCAGGCGCTGGATGGTCAAAAGGAAATTCTTGCCCCGCGCGCCGTACACCCAGCAGAGGCGGAAAATCAGGTGATCGCAGCCGGCGGCCAGCACGGCTTGATCGCCCGCGAGCTTGGTCCGCCCGTAAACGCTCAAGGGATGCGGCGCGTCCGTTTCAACGTAAGCGCCGGGCTTGGTCCCGTCGTACACGTAATCGGTGCTAAAATGCACGAGCAACGCCCCCAGCCGCCGGCATTCCTCGGCCAGGATTTGCGGCGCCCGGGTGTTGGCCTGCGCGCAGGCGGCCGGTTCGGCTTCCGCCTGGTCGACGGCGGTGTAGGCGGCGGCGTTAAAGATGGCCGCCGGCTTGAAGTCGCGCGCCACTTGGCGCAGGGAGTCTTCCCGGGCGAAATCGATTTCCGGGTAATCGACGGCTAACACTTGGCCGGCCGAGCTGAGTATGCGGCGCAATTCCCAGCCGACTTGGCCGTTTTTTCCAATGACCAGCAAACGGGGCAATTCCATAATCAATCGAAAAGTTTCTCCGGCGCGATCTCCCGCAAGCAAGGCGAGGTCTGGTCGCGGGCGGACAAAAGCGGATCGGGCAGGGGCCAGCGGATGCCGATTTGGGGGTCATCCCACCGAATGCCCGCCTCGTGATTGGGATAATAGAAATCGGTGCATTTATAGTGAAAGAGCGCGTTTTCGCTCACCACTTGGAACCCGTGCGCGAATCCGGGGGGCACGTAAAACTGGCGCTTGTTCCGGCCGGAGAGCGTCACCGCGCTCCAGCGGCCAAACGTCGGGGAACGGCGCCGGATATCCACCGCCACGTCGAACACTTCCCCCTCCAGCACGGTCACCAATTTGCCTTGGGTATGCGGCCGCTGGTAGTGCAGCCCGCGCAGAATGCCCCGCCGGGAATAGGAAAGGTTGTCTTGGACAAAGTCGGCGGGCAAGCCCAGTTCGCGGTACGTTTTTTGGTTGTACAGCTCGACAAAAAATCCCCGGGGATCCCCGAAAATTTGCGGCTCGAAGAGCAGGAGCCCCGGAATCTCGCACGGAATGACGTTCATCGGGCGGCGGGCGGGGTTTTGGCTTGGCCTTCGGCGATCACCATTTCCAGGTAATCGCGGTATTCGCAGCGCGGCATGGCGGTGGCGAGCTTTGCCAAGCCGGCCAAATCGATGAAGCCGCGCCGGTAAGCCGCCTCCTCCGGGCAGCCGATCTTGATGCCCTGCCGCTTTTCGATGGTTTGAATATAGGCCGAAGCTTCGTGCAGGCTGGTGCTGGTGCCGGCGTCCAGCCAGGCAAACCCGCGCTCCAGTTTGGCGACGCGCAGCTGTCCGCGGTTGAGGTATTCGGTGATCAAATCGGTGATTTCGAGCTCGCCGCGGGCGGACGGCTTCAGGTTGCGGGCGATGCCCACCACCTGGCCATCGAATAAATACAGGCCCGGCACGGCGTAGTTGCTGCGCGGCCGGACCGGTTTTTCCTCAATCGAAATGGCGGCGCCGGTTTCGTCGAACTCCACCACGCCGTAGCGCCGGGGATCGTTAACGTGGTAGCCGAAGACGCTGGCGCCGGTCTGGAAAGCGTCGAACGTCTGCTTCAGCTTTTCGCTGCCGTAAAAAACGTTGTCCCCTAAAATGAGCGTGGCGCTGTCCTGGCCGATAAAGGTGTCCGCGATCTGAAAAGCCTGGGCGATCCCTTCGGGGCGGGCTTGCTCGCGATAATCGAAGCGCAGTCCCCAGCGGTCCCCGCCGCCGAACAACCGCTGGTAACGCGGCAAATCCTGGGGGGTGGAAATCAGGCAAATCTCCCGCACCCCGTTTTCGATCAACGTGGTCAGGGGATAATAAATCATCGGCTTGTCGTAAATTGGCTGCAACTGCTTGCTCGCCACCAGCGTGAGCGGATACAAGCGCGTTCCGGCCCCGCCGGCAAGTATGATCCCTTTCATGCGGGTAGGCATAGCACACCGGCGGCCGGAGGCAAAGCAGAAATCGCGCGGGCCGGCCGCGCGGGCGCTTTGTTTTTGGCGATTTGCCCGGACGGGTGTACAATAACCCCGTCCCGCGCGCTGGGGACATTATGGAAACCTTGCCCAATCCTTATAACGCCACCGTAGCCGGCCGGGAGGATATCAACCCGCAATTGATGGTGTTGCGGGTGCGACCCCACGGGCCGCCGGTCAACTTTAAACCCGGCCAGTTCTCCGTGCTGGGCTTGCTGGGCGCCGAACCTCGGGTGCCCGAGGCCGACGCGGAGGAAGCGCCCGTTGCCGCCGACAAAATGATCAAACGCGCTTACAGCATCGCCTCCGCGAGCGTGGAACAGAGCTACCTGGAGTTTTATCTGACGCTGGTGAACAGCGGCCAACTGACCCCCCGTTTGTTCGCCTTGAAATATGGGCGGCAGCTCTATCTTTCCCCCAAAGCCACGGGCGTGTTCACCTTGGACCGCGTGCCCGCGCGCAAGGCCGTGGTCTTGATCGCCACCGGCACCGGCTTGGCGCCGTACATGTCCATGCTCCGGACGTTGCTCATCACCGAATCGAAGCGCAAGTTCGTGGTGCTGCACGGGGCTCGGCATAGCTGGGATCTGGGGTATCGCGCCGAGTTGGAATCCCTGGCCCGGATTCGCCCGAATTTCACCTACCTGCCCGCCATAACCCGGCCCCAGGACGATCCGCATTTCCTGGGCGCCACGGGGCGCATCCAAACGTTGCTGACGTCCGGGATCTTGGAAAGCCAGGCCGGGCTGGCGTGGGATCCGGAGTTGGTGGAGGTGTTCCTTTGCGGCCACCCCGAGATGATTAGCCAAGCTAAGGAACTATTCCTTGCCAAGGGTTTCACCTTGGACAAATCCCCAACGCCGGGGTCGATCCACGTTGAGGAATACTGGTAATATCGATCATGCCGGCGCGTGATTCCGCCGGGCGATCCAGATTCCCGCCAGGGCTCCGCAAAGATGGCCTTCCCACGAGATCGGGCCATTCCTCGGCAGCGCGCCGTAAAACATGCCGCCAAACAAGAGCAGGACAATGGCCGCCACCAAAACGGCCCGTAAACTGCGCAGCATCACCCCCGCCACGATCAAGTACGCGGCCAGGCCGAAAATGATGCCGCTGGCCCCGATATGCGCCGAGTGGCCGCGCCCGATCAACCAAGTGCCCGCGCCGCTGGCCAGCCAAATCACCGCCAAAGTGCGCCCCGGGTAGTAGTGCTGGTCCGCTAACAGGAGAATTAGTAACACAAACAACGGTAGTGCGTTAGCGAATAGATGTTCCCAATTCGCGTGTACTAATGGCGAGCCGAGGATGCCCCACAACCCGCGGCCTTCGCGCGGGATAATGCCCAGGAACCCGGCCGGTCCCCCCAACGCCAAGCGGGCGAGGTGGATGACAAACAAGCTCAACACCGCCATCGTGGCGATGTCCACGGCGGTCTTTAACGAACGGGTTGAATTACGCGGCACGGCGAACCCTCCCGTTGGCCGCTTCGCGCCCGCGGCTTAGCTCGGTTTGTACCGTCGTTTGATGCTGGTGATTCATGGTCGCACTCCATTTTACTCGTCGCCCAACCGCCGGGATACTAGCGGGGTGGACCGCTAAATAAAAGCCGAAAGGGAGCACGGGTTTGACCCTAGCGACGAGGGGTTTAGGGGGGTGTCCCCACCTGATGGGGAGGTCCTTAGACCGCGCGAAAACCTGCTATTTCTTTTGACGCCGCGTCCGGGTTCTCGTAGCGTCTACGATTACTTACAACAAAGGTAACATGCTAGGGTTTTTAATTAAGAAAGTATTCGGCACCAGGAATGATCGCGAGGTCAAACGGATGCGGCCGATCGTGAGTAAAATCAACGAGCTGGAAGCGTCGTTCCAATCTCTGTCCGACGAAGCCCTGCGGGCGAAAACCGCGGAATGGAAAACCCGGCTTGGGGCCATTGAAGACACCACGGAGTTGGCGGCGGCGCTCGAGGAGATCATGCCGGAGGCTTTCGCGGTGGTGAAAAACGCTTGCCGACGCCTGTGCGGCAAGGAAGTGATCGTGCGCGGGCATCCCATTCCCTGGGAGATGACGCCCTTCGACGTTCAGCTCATCGGCGGCATGGCGCTGCATCAAGGCCGGATTTCGGAAATGGCCACGGGCGAAGGTAAAACCCTAGTCGCGACCCTGCCGGTATATCTTAACGCGTTGACCTGTCGCGGCGTGCACGTGGTGACGGTTAACGATTACCTGGCCGCCCGCGATGGCGAGTGGATGGGGGCGTTGTATAAGTTCCTGGGCCTGACCGTCGGCTGCATCTTGCACGACCAGTCGCCCGACGTCCGCCGGGCGATGTACGCCTGCGACATCACCTACGGC
>DBTJ01000010.1:0-142 GCA_002306985.1 Verrucomicrobia bacterium UBA1319 | reverse complement strand
GCCTGCGACATCACCTACGGCACCAACGCCGAGTTCGGCTTCGATTATTTGCGCGACAACGGCATGGCCCAGCGCGCGGACGATCAGGTGCAGCGCGGCCATTACTTCGCCATCGTGGACGAAGTGGACTCCATTTTGATCG